>RSAS01000020.1:5691-7106 GCA_003934145.1 Candidatus Viridilinea halotolerans
CCCCAGTGGGGGGAGTTGTTTTGGGGGCATGGCCCCCAAGACCCCCATGGGGGAGTTGTTTTGGGGGCCATGCCCCCAAGCCCCCAGTGGGGGGAGTTGTTTTGGGGGCATGGCCCCCAAGACCCCCATGGGGGAGTTGTTTTGGGGGCCATGCCCCCAAGCCCCCGTCCGACCGTTTACGCTTCGCGTCTCGCGTCTCGCGCCTCGCGTCTCGTCGCTACCGCGCCGTGAAGGCTTCGTAGGGTTGCTCTTTTTCGCGGATCGCTCGCGCTAGACGCCGCGCTTGGAGTTCGATGCAGCGCAGGTAGCTCACTTTGCCCGGCCCGCTGTCGCTGCCCAGTGGGTGGGTCGCGACGGTACGCATGCGCTCCTCGAAGGCGCTGAGGAAGCGCCGTTTGCCTTCGTCGCCAAAGATGACCGGACGCGCTGCGTCGCCAGGGCTGAAGTCGCTTGTGGTGACCCGCCCGTCGCCGCAGACGCGCAGGACGAGGGAGTCGACGAGGATGGGGCGGAACTCTTCGATTAGGTCGAGTGCCAGTGAGGGCCGGTTGTATTCGACTTGGTGCAAGAAGCCGAGGTAGGGGTCGAACCCTGCCGCTTGTACTGCGCCATGCGCTTTGTGGGTGAGTAGGGTGTAGCCGAGTGAGAGCAGGACGTTGATGGGGTCGGGGGGCGGGCGGCGCTGGCGGCTGGTGAATTGCCATTCGTCGCCGATGAGGGCGCGAAAGCCGCGAAAGTAGCGCGCCGTGGCGCTCCCTTCAAGGCCCATGAGTGCGTTGATTTTGGTGGTGCGCCCTACCCGTTGCAGTTCGTAGTCCAACTCTGCCGCCGCCCGCTCCGCCTCCGCCGGCGGGTTGCTGCGGTTGCGCGTAAAGCGGTGCAAGACCGCCCGCTGGTTGCGGATTTTGCCCGCGACAAAGCGTTGCGCCTGATCGAGCGCCCAAGCCGCGTCGGCGGCCCGGGCGTATTGCGCCTGGCGCAAGGCGACGTGGGCCGTCACTTCGCCCACCAAGCGCCCGTGGTAGCGTCCGTCAGTGGTGAGAAAAACCACCTCGATTCCGCGATCAAGCAGCCGCTTGATCGCGGGCGTACTCAACCCGACATTGCCAAAGACGACAATGTCGTCCAGTTTGATCAGGGGGATGCTGCCCAGCACCGCATCCTCACGGCGCACCTCGATCCGTTCGCCGTCGCAGGCGAGGACGGCGCCCTGTTCGATGACGTAGAGTGTTGGCATGATCTTTGTAACCCATGGTTTGGGATGGGGCATGGGTTTGCGGGGGCCAGGCCCCCGCGCCCTCGTCGGAACGGGTTTAAGGGCGGACAGAACATTCGCTCGGCAAATCAAGGATAGGTTATTAGGATGCCACGGATGGCCCTCACCCCCTGCCCCCTCTCCCACGTTGTGGGAGAGG
>RSAS01000827.1:0-107 GCA_003934145.1 Candidatus Viridilinea halotolerans
TTGGCCCCCGAAAACACACCCGTTCGGCGGGGGGGGCGGGGGCTTGGCCCCCGCAGAATCCCCCCCTCCCGAAGGGTTTAGGGGCCTGCGGCCCCCGAAAACACACC
>RSAS01000827.1:207-378 GCA_003934145.1 Candidatus Viridilinea halotolerans
CGTTCGGCGGGGGTTTGGGGGCTTGGCCCCCGAAAACACACCCGTTCGGCGGGGGTTTGGGGGCTTGGCCCCCGAAAACACACCCGTTCGGCGGGGGGGGCGGGGGCTTGGCCCCCGCAGAATCCCCCCCTCCCGAAGGGTTTAGGGGCCTGCGGCCCCCGAAAACACACC
>RSAS01000827.1:478-5218 GCA_003934145.1 Candidatus Viridilinea halotolerans
CGTTCGGCGGGGGTTTGGGGGCTTGGCCCCCGAAAACACACCCGTTCGGCGGGGGTTTGGGGGCTTGGCCCCCGAAAACACACCCGTTCGGCGGGGGGGGCGGGGGCTTGGCCCCCGCAAAATCCCCCCCTCCCGAAGGGTTTAGGGGTCGCAGGCCCCTTTAAGCATGGAGTTTGGGGGCGGCTGCGCCGCCCCCAAACTCCCACCGTGATGTTGTGTAAGCGCAAGCTTTACGGTATGATATGCACTAGAGCTAAATATTGAATGTGTGCAATCCGTTATGCCTAGCGCGAAAGGAGGCTTCGGAAAAATAGGGTTTGACCTGAAGAGTAAAAAACGTAAAGTAACATTTGTGGAGTTAAAAACCTATGAGTATCGTCGCGGAGAACCGCAACGGCATGCGTTGGATTCGGGCCGATCTGCATCTGCACACCCCCGCTTCTGAGGATTATGCTGAGCCTGAAGTGAGTTACCTTGATATTCTCCAAGAAGCTGAACGCCGTGAATTGGAGATTATCGCCTTTACCGATCACAATACCGTCCATGGCTATGAGCAGTTTCAGCGTGAATTGGATTTTCTGCACGCCTTGGAGTCGGCAGGACGTTTGACCGAGGAGGAGCAGGTTCGCCTGCAAGAGTATCGGCGTTTGTTGGCTAAGCTTACGGTGCTACCCGGTTTTGAGTTTACTTCGCATTTTGGTGCTCATATCTTGGGTATTTTTCCGCCCGACCGGGCAATTAGTTCGATTGAAGCAACCCTGATCCAGTTGGGGGTTGCCCATGAGCAACTCAAGGCTGGTGCTTGTAGCGTCACGAATACGCGCCACGTCACCGAGGCTTATGAGCTTATCGCCCGTGCGGGCGGCCTTGTGATTGCCCCCCATGTGAATGGCCCCAATGGAGTGGTGAGCGAGACGTTGCGCATGGGCACGAGTGGTCAAGCACGCATTGCGGTTTCGCAAAGTTCCCATCTGCATGCGCTGGAGTTTATCAATTTTTATACCGACCACGATAAGTTTACGTCGCCCGGTTTCTATAATGGTAAGACGGAACACTACGAACGGCGGATGTTTTGCATTCAGGGTAGCGACGCCCATCGCTTGCGCCGTCTGCCCGATGGCGAGAATCAGGCCGCTCATCGCCACGGGATCGGCGACCGCTATGTGGAATTTCTGCTGCCCGATAATAGCTTCGAGGCGCTACGTGCGCTGCTGAGTAGCCAAGAATTTGACCGCGTGCGGGTGCCGAAACGCGACCAGAAGCAGTGGGCCGTAGACGCCCTCCGTTTCGGTGGCTCTTCCGAACGCCAAGTGCTACGCGTCTTGGGTGATGATCCCCAAAACCCCACCACCTTCTGGCGTGACGTCGCTGCGCTGGCCAATAGCGGCGGTGGCGTGCTGATCATTGGCTGCGAACCAGGAGGGCGCGTGGTTGGCGTTGAACGCCCCGATCAGGTGAGCGAAGCCCTGCGCCGCAGCGTCACCGAACAGGTCGCGCCGCAACCCTACCTCTCCTTTGAGTTGATGAGCTACGAGGGCCGCGACGTCATGCGCGTGGAGGTGAAGGCCGCCGAACCGCCACCCTACGTTGGTGGCGATGGCGTGATTTTTATTCGCCGCGAGGGCGAAACCGTCCCCGCCGATCGCGGCGAGATCATCCAACTCTGCCGCCGTGCGCTCGCCGAAGGGGCCTCATCGCCGCTCGATAATGGCCAAGATATTGATCTGCCCCGCTCCGGCGTGCAAATCGTTAGTGCCCAGAAACGTGGCGGCGTCTGGCTCTATGAGGTGCGCGATTTGCGTACCACCGCCGGTGTTACCCGCGACCGCGCCCAAGGGCTGTGGGCCTACGCCATCAGCCGCCATGAGGATCTGCGCGATGGGCGTATTGATGTGCAGAGCCAAGTGAAATGGAAGGGGCGTTTGGGCCTCTGGCGCGCCTATCGCCAGGGGAGTCGCACCAAGTACGACCTCGCCCACCGCGATGCCAATGGTGTCATTGACCATATTTTCTTTGGCGTGAGCGACTGGGGGCTGAGCGACGCTTGGGCCACGCTGCTCAATGAACGCAACGGCGATGCAGTCGAGACGGAGACGCAGGCGTTCGATCCGGCGGACGATCTGCCGCCCAGCGGCCTGATTGAGGAGCCAATGGCGCCCGTCGAGCCTCCTCCTACTAGTGCCGAATTGACCGAGCCCGCGCTGTGGGGCGAGCGCCGCGTGCGCTGGCGTGGCCGTGGCGGTTTGGCCCAGGTGACGATTGATGGCGATGGTGAGGCGCGTTTCGATCTGGTCATGAAAGACAAAGATGGCGATGGCCTCCAGAACTACCCCGCCGTTCCGCTCGAAAAGCTCACCGAAGCATGGCGCAGCCTCATCCGCGTCCCGCGCCCGCGCACCGGCATCGAAGTGATCAATGCCAGCCGCAACGAAGAGGGCGAATGGCAATACATCTTCCGCAATCTGCGCACCGGCGATGTGAGCGGCGTTCCCTGGCGCTTGCAAGATATTGAGCCGGGGACAGTGCGTGAGTACGCGGCACGTATGTATCAGCAGGACGTTCCCTTAGACGAAGAGAAGATCCGCTGGTGGGGCAATTTAGGCTACCTGCGCCCTATGCGCAGCCAAGTCGATCTCGCCCTCCTCGACGAATATGGCGTCCCCCACTTCTTCTACGCCGCCCGTCGCGAAGAGCTGACCGGCGAGTGGCGTGAGTTGTTGGAACTCTACGGTGAGATGTAAAGGAGCAAGAGTCTCATGGGTGTACGCTTCCACAATAAGGTCGCCATCGTGACGGGCGCCTCATCGGGTATCGGGCAGGCGGTAGCCGTTGACTTTGCCCGTGAGGGCGCGAAGGTCATGCTCTGCGCCGCACGCAATGTCGCCGGGCTAGAAGAGACGCGCCAGATGATCACAGAAGTCAATGGCGAGTGCGCCACGATGACCGTAGATGTGCGCGACCAGCAGGCGATTACGGCCTGTGTGCAGGCGACCCTGGAACAGTTTGGTACGATTGATATGCTGGTGAACAACGCCGGTGTCGGCCAGTTTATGCCCTTCCCGCGCATGACCGACGAAGAGTTCGACCGCGTGATGGACACCAATTTCCGGGGCACGTTTGCCTTCTGCCGGGCGGTGCTACCCACGATGATGGAGCACAACTACGGCAAGATCGTCAACGTCACCTCGATCATGGGCGAAGTAGCGGCCATCGGCCAGAGCGTCTACAACGCGAGCAAAGGGGCCGCCAAACTGCTCACCCAAGGTCTCGCCGTAGACGTCGGCGGCCACAACATCAACGTCAACGCCGTCGCCCCGGGCATCATCGTCACCAACATCACGCGGCGCATGCTCGGCGACGCCGAACGCGAGCGCTACTTTGTCAGCCGCATCCCCAAAGGGCGCATCGGCCAACCTAGCGACATCTCATCCGCCGTCCTCTTCCTCTGCAGCGACGAAGCGAGCTACATCCACGGCACCACCCTCGTGGTGGACGGCGGCATGCTCTGCACGCGCTAGGTGCTTAGTGGTGGGGGTTCGGGGGAGGCTTCGCCTCCCCCATTTCTATGGTGTGGTGATGGCGGCGCAGCCGCCATCACCACACCATAGAAATGGGGTTTGGGGCTTGCCCCAAGAACTATACTTATATCCCACACCTCCCACCCAGGTAAAGAAATCGTTACCCAAAAAGGTTGCAGCGGGAAGTATAATCTATCCTATAACGGTCATGCGTATGGCCGCGAAGGAGACCGCGATGGTCACCTCTTTTTTTAGCGAGCATACTACCCCGACCCGACCAGCCATCCTGGTCGTTGATGATGAACCGGCGATTACGCGCTCGTTGGCGCGCAGCCTGCGTGATCGTTTTACGGTCTTTACGGCCAATAATGCCAGCAATGCGCTGGAGATTATTGCCAAAGAAGAGATTACGGTTATTCTGACCGACCAGCGTATGCCTGATCTGAGTGGTGTGCAACTGCTGGAGCGCGCACGCGATCTGCGCCCTGCCGCGCTTGGCATCCTCATTTCGGGCTATACCGATGCCGCAGCGCTCGTGGATGCGCTCAACCTAGGCAATGTGCGCGGTTTTCTGCCGAAACCCTGGGATGTGCATCAGTTGCGCCGCCAACTCGACCAGGTGCTGCGTGCCTACCAAGCCGGTTTTCAGGAGGCGCAACAGCACGGTAAGGACGATAGCGCCCTAGCGCGGGCGCAGAACCAGGTGAATGAGTTGCGTGCAGCCCTCGATCAACTCAATCATGCCCACGCGACGCTCCTCTTTGAGCGTTGGGAGCGAGCACTGCGTGATGCGCGCCAAGGCCCGGATCGTTTGCCGTTGCCTGAACGGTTTAATGCCGGCCCCCATCCCCAAGAGCCGCCCCTCTCGCAGGCCGCTCCGGAAACCTTTGCCGGGCTGGTCGTCGCCTATGCCGCGATTCTCGATCTGGCGGTGGCTGACGCGCAACAACCTGCAGTATCCGACCAGATTCGTGCGCTTGGCGAACGGCTTGGCACGCTGTGGGCCAGTCCGCGCGACCTCACCGAGATCCATGCGGTGGCGCTGCACAGCCGCACCACGTCCGCCACCGCCGCCCAAGTGACCGCCTATGCCGATGAGGGGCGCTTGGTACTCTCCGAGCTTATGGGCGATCTGCTGATCTTCTACCGGGGCTGGCTCGCCGCCGACATTGCGCGCCAAGAGGCGCAACCCTAAAACCCGCTGTTGGGGCTGCGCCCCAGC
>RSAS01000827.1:5318-7073 GCA_003934145.1 Candidatus Viridilinea halotolerans
CCCCAGCGCGTGTATGTGTGGTGTTATGCAGCCCTTTACCCTTGATGCGCCAACTCAACAAGCCGCGTTGCCGTTCGTCGTTCTCGACGCCGACGGGCGGGTGCTTGCGCTCAATGCGGCCATGGAGCGCATTGTGGGCCAACCCGTCGCCGCGCTGTGCGGCCAGTCCTTCACTAGCTTGGTTGACGCCTTCAGCCGTGAGAAGGCGGCGATGATGGTGGCCGCGACGCTGGAGCGCGGGGCGGTATCCGACTGGGAACTGAACCACGCCCAGCCCTCCGGCCCGCCGCTGCTGGTCTCTTACCACACATGGACTTGGCGCATGCCGCCGGATGATCGCTTGGCGTTGGCGGCTATGGGCCAGCCGCTCCAGGCGGCGCTCTCCTTGACGGCCCAACTCGCCGCTACCAACCAACAGCTCGAAGGGGCGCTGTTGCAGCTTGAACGCACCCACAAAGAGCTTAAGGACGCCCAAGCACAACTGGTGCGTTTAGAGAAGATGCGCGCTTTGGGGCAATTGGTGGCTGGTGTGGCCCACGAAGTCAACACACCATTGGCCTTTGTCGCCAATAATCTCGAATTTCTTAGCGACGTGCTGGTGCAGTTGCGCGCATTGCACGAACGCTACCACAGCCTTGTTGATGCGGAACAGGGCCAGCGCTTGGCCGCCGCCGCCGCTGAGGCGGATGTCGAGCAGCTCTGGGCCGATATTGCCGAAGTGCTCCCCGAAAGCCGCGAAGGGCTGAGTCGCATCGCCAGTATCGTCCAAGCGCTACGCGCCTTCGCCCGCCCCGACGATCCCGGCCAACAGGCCGCCGATCTCGCCGTCGGCTTCGCGGGCACCGTGCGTATCGCCCGCGCCGCTGCCCCCAACGGCGTGACGATCCACGAAGCGTATGCGCCCTTGCCGCGCATTGTCTGCAATCCAGGGCAGATCAACCAAGTTGTACTCAACCTGCTTACCAACGCAGTGCAGGCCGTAAGCGCAACCGGCCATGTCACGCTGCGCACGCAGCAAGAGGGCGTATGGGCGGTGGTGAGTGTCAGCGACGACGGCGTGGGCATGGACGAAACCACTCTCGCCCGCCTGGGCGAACCCTTCTTCACCACACGGCCCTTGGGCAGCGGCACCGGCCTGGGGCTTGCCATCAGCCGTGGAATTGCCGAACGCCACGGCGGGCGCCTTGAGTTCACCAGCAGCCCCGGTCAAGGCACGACGGCGCGCCTGTTACTGCCGTTAACGTAAAAAGTGGGTGTGGGAGAACATGGTTCTCCCACACCTGCCTAAAGATCAAAATCGGCAAAGCCACCGTCAAAATCGGCGATGCCACCAGCGAAATCATCGTCGTTAGCCACCTCGTCATCTGGCATGCCAAGATCGGCGGCAAAGGGATCGCCCATGGCACTCAGGAAGGCATTCGCGGCCATGCTGCCCACAAAACCCGCCGCGAAGCTCATAAGCAACGTACCCGCCATGCCGCCCAACAGCCCACCGCCCACCTGTTGTTGGGCCTGCGCCGGATGGTTGGCGAGCGTCCGCTCCATCACGCCGGGAGTACGCAGTTCGGCGCGTGTGGCGAGACGCGCCATACGCTGCGGGTCGGCATCGGCCCCTGCGGCGGCCATACGTTCACTTTCGGGCAACTCGTTGGCCAGCGCCTGCAAGATATAGGCACGCTGTTCGGGGCTCAGGCGGGCAAAAGCCTCGGCGTGGGCCTGCTCAATCGTCTCAGGCGGGGCCGTGCGCAACATGTA
>RSAS01000637.1 GCA_003934145.1 Candidatus Viridilinea halotolerans
TGCAATGCGATTCCAGAAGGGGGCGCACACGTTTTCTGTCCGCCCTTAAACCCCCTTCACGGGGGAACTTGGTTTCCCTTCACGGGGGAACGACGTTTTCCCGTACCCCCTTCACGGGGGAGCGTGGTTTCCCTTCACGGGGGAACGTCGTTCCCCCGTACTCCCTTCGGGGGAAAGTAAGTTCGTTGTCACGGGGGAACCACGTTTCCCCGTACCCCCTTATACGAGAGAGGTTCGTCTCTATGCCCGCGAAGCCCCGCATTCTCACAGGCGACCGGCCCACTGGTACGCTGCACCTGGGCCACTATGTTGGCTCGTTGGCCAATCGTGTGGCGCTGCAGGATCGTTATGAGTGCTTTTTTATCATTGCTGATCTGCATGTGCTTACCACGAAGCCTTCGCGTGATGATATTGCACAGATTCCGCAGAATATCCGCGATCTTGTCCTTGATCATTTGGCGGTCGGGATTGATCCCGAAAAAGTAACTTTCTATGTGCAATCGGCGGTGAAGGAGATCTACCAGATCAATTTGATCTTTGAGATGCTGGTCACGGTGCCGCGCCTCGCCCGCCTGCCGAGCATCAAGGACATGGCGCGCAATGCGAATATTGATGAGGAGCAGTTGCCTTTTGGACTGCTTGGCTACCCGGTGTTGCAGGCGGCTGATATTCTGATGCCACGCGCTAACCTCGTGCCCGTGGGCAAAGATAACGAAGCCCACGTCGAGATTACGCGCGAGATTGCGCGCCGTTTCAATTTCCTCTACGGCGAAGTCTTTCCCGAACCCGATGCGCTCGTGCCGGAAGTGGGGACGCTGCCCGGTACCGACGGCCAGGGCAAGATGAGCAAGAGTGCCGGCAACGCGATTGCTCTGGCCGACGATGCCAAGACGGTGGCCCAAAAAGTGCGGGGCATGTACACCGATCCCGCCCGCGTCCGCGCCGATATTCCTGGTAAGGTTGAAGGCAACCCGGTCTTTGCCTACCACGACGCCTTCAACCCCGATGTGGCCGAGGTCAACGATCTGAAGGAGCGCTACCGCACCGGGCGCGTTGGTGATGTCGAGGTGAAAAAGAAGTTGCTCGTCGCCATCGAAGCCTTCCTCGAACCGATCCGCGAACGACGCGCTCATTACGCCGCCAGCCCCAACCTCGTAGACGAGATCATTCACACCGGCAATCAGCGCACCCGCGCTGTCGCCCAAGAGACCATCGCGATGATGGAAGAGGCGATGGGGATGGGGTATTTTTTGTAGGCGAGGGGAGTGGGGAGGTCTGGAGGGCGAAGTCACGCCAAACCTGATGCGCCTTTGGGTCTCATTAAAGCCATTCGCCAGATTGATGATATGAACCAGTTGCAGTTGCTCTTGCGTGCCATGTTGCGGGCTGCCAATTTGGATGAAGTGGGACGCCTGCTTGAGATGTAGGACATGTGCTTATCCCTAAGGTTCCTCTATGCTCTACACGCCTAGTTTCGATGAGGTGATGGCCCTGCGCGATCAGGGCAATCTCTGTCCGATCTACCGCGAGATTCTGGCTGATCTCGAGACGCCCGTTTCGGCCTATCTGAAGGTGGCGCAGGGGGCGTATAGCTTCCTGCTGGAGAGTGTTGAGGGGGGCCAACATTTGGCGCGCTACTCTTTTATTGGCAGCGACCCCTATTTGGTGCTGCGCCTCGATCGTGGGGTGGCTCAGGCGACGCAGGGGGGCTACAAGCAGAGTCTGCCCTACAGCGATCCGCTGGTGGTGCTGGGCAGTTACCTCAGCGCCTATCGGCCCGTGCGCCTGCCCGACCTGCCGCGCTTTGTGGGTGGCGCGGTGGGCTACTGTGGCTACGAGACGGTGAGCTATTTCGAGCGGCTGCCCGTGCCGGAGACGTGCGCCTACCAGATGCCTGAGGGTTTTTGGATGTTTGTGGATACGCTCTTGATTTTTGACCATTTGCGCCACAAGATCAAGGTGCTTTCACATGTCCATCTTGATGCGCCTGATCTGGAGGAGGAGTATCGGCGGGCGATGGGGCGTATCGAGGCTGTGGTGGAGCGTCTGCGCCAGCCGCTACCGACGAGCGAACGCCGCCCGCTCAACGATACGGTGCGCAACTACGAACCCCATTCTGGCCCACAAGGGGCAAGTAGCCCACACACCGCGCCCAGTTCCAACGTGCCACGCGAACAGTACCACGCCAACGTCTTGCGCGCCAAGGAGTATATCGCGGCGGGCGACATCTTCCAGGTGGTGCCCTCGCAGCGTTTTTCGCGCCCGACCAGTGCCGATCCGGTGACGATCTACCGGGCGCTGCGCACGGTCAATCCTTCGCCCTACATGTTTATTCTGCGCACGGGCGAAGGCGATCTGGTGGGTGCATCGCCCGAACTGCTGGTGCGCGTCCAGGAGGGCGAAGTGCTGACCCACCCGATCGCGGGTACACGGCGGCGCGGGCACGATCTCGCCGAAGATGCCGCCCTAGCCGATGAGTTGCTGCACGACGAAAAGGAGCGCGCCGAACACCTGATGCTGGTTGATCTGGGGCGCAACGACATCGGGCGCGTCAGTGCGCCCGGGACGGTGGCGGTGCCTGAATTCATGTTTGTCGAAAAGTACAGCCATGTGATGCACCTCGTGAGCCATGTCACCGGGCGGCTGCGCAACGACATGAGCGCCCTCGACGCACTGCGCGCCTGTTTCCCGGCGGGCACGGTCAGTGGTGCGCCCAAGATTCGGGCCATGGAGATCATCGCCGAGTTGGAAGGTTCGCGGCGCGGCATCTATGCTGGCTGCGTCGGCCACGTCGGCTTCAACGGCGACCTCGACACCTGTATTGCGCTACGCACCATGGTCGTACAAAACGGCGTCGCCTACGTGCAAGCCGGCGGCGGCGTCGTCGCCGACAGCGACCCCGAAGCCGAATATCAAGAGAGTTGCAACAAAGCAGCGGCGCTGCTGCGGGCGATTGATCTGGCCGAAGAGTTGTTGGCGTAGGTAAGGGTGCGCCTCGCGGCGGGGGCGTGGGGGCGAAGCCCCAAGATCAAGCGAGGGGCTAGGCGCAGCCTAGCCCCTCGCTTGATCTTGAGTGTTATACTAAACCTCATACCTCATAACACCCAATAGAGAAAAGCCTCGCCCTATGAGCATCTCATTGCATATCGAAGCACCGCTGGCGGCCTTTGTTGAGGCGCTGCTTGCCATGGACCGGCTGGCTGTCCGTGAATTGTTGAAGACGTTGTATGATCCTGAACACGGTATCCAAGCCATTGAACGCCTCGTGGTGCCGGCCCTGGAGCAGATTGGCGTGCAGTGGGAACAGGGCGACCTCTCGCTGGCCCAGGTCTACATGAGCGGGCGCATCTGCGAAGAGTTGGTCGAGGAACTGTTGCCCGCTGCGCCCAATGAGCGTGCCGATCAGCCCAAGGTGGGGTTGGCCATCCTGGAGGATCATCACCTGCTCGGTAAGCGCATGGTTGCTGCAGTATTGCGCGCCGGCGGCTATCGTTTTTACGACTATGGCCAGGTGGATGTGCTGGGCATGGTGGCCCATGCCGTTGAAGATCAACTGGACGTGCTGCTCATCTCGGTCTTGATGCTACCTTCGGCGCTGCGTGTGCGCGAATTGGCGCGCCAATTGAACCATGTGGGATGTCGTCCCCACCTCATCGTGGGCGGTGCGCCCTTTCGCCTTGATGAGCAACTCTGGCAGGAGGTAGGGGCCGATGCGATGGGTCGCTCCGCCGCTGATGTGTTACGCTTGCTGCACGCAGCGCCAAGGAGGTCGTCATGAGAAGGCCGCACAGATCTGTTTTTCCGCGTTGTGACGCCATTGCCAAAGAGCTGTGAGGTCTCTGCTCGTCCTTATTTGGAAAGGTATTGCGTCATGAGCCACACGCCGCTGACTTCGTTGCAGCGTATTCTCACCACGCTGGGCCATCAGGAGCCTGACCGCGTACCACTCTTGTTGCTCTTTACGATCTATGGGGCGCATGAGTTGCAGATGCCGATTGAGGAGTATTGTTCGCGCCCTGAGTATATTGTGGCCGGCCAGACGCGTTTAGTCGAAACGTATCGCAGCGACTGCCTCTTCAATTTTTGCTACGCTTCTACGGAGGTTGAAGCCTGGGGCGGCACGACGATTTTTTCCGCCGATGGCCCGCCCAATGCGGGCGCGCCGATCATTACCAAGCCGGAGCAGATCCGTAGCTTGGTAGCGCCCCGCGTCGCTGATGCGCCGAGTCTGCAACGGGTGCTGGAGGTGACGCGCCGC
This sequence comes from Candidatus Viridilinea halotolerans, assembly GCA_003934145.1. Classification (GTDB taxonomy): domain Bacteria; phylum Chloroflexota; class Chloroflexia; order Chloroflexales; family Chloroflexaceae; genus Viridilinea; species Viridilinea halotolerans. The sequence continues at coordinate 4,259 of RSAS01000637.1, forward strand.
CTAGCGGCATACAATCAGGGTCAACGGCTGATCATTGGGGTGGTGATTGCGCCCTTCTCGCTGCCGGTGATGCAACTTGGCTTTGAACGTTATCTTAATTTAATGTTTGAAGAGCCGGATTTGCATGCGCGTCTGCTGGATGTGAATGAACAATTTTGTATCGAGTGGGCCAATGCGCAGGTAGAAGCTGGGGCCAACGCGATCTGTTTTTTTAATCCGCTCGCTTCAACGACGATGGTACCGCGCGACTACTACCTGCGCGTGGGCCACCCCAGTACGCTGCGCTGCCTCGCCGCAATCAAGGGAAGTAGCGCGATTCATCTGGCGGCGGGGCGCTGTATGCCCATTCTTGATGAACTCGCTGCCACTAGCGCGGTCGCTTTGGGAGTCAGTGCCGAAGAGGATTTGGCTACCCTGAAACGGGTTGCCAAGGAGCGCATCGCTCTCGTCGGCAACCTCAACGGCATCACGATGCGCCGCTGGACGCCCGCCGAGGCGGAGCAGCAGGTGAAGCAAGCCATTGCTGCGGCAGCCCCCGGTGGCGGTTTTGTCCTCGCCGATAACCACGGTGAAATCCCTTTCCAAGTTCCGTCGGAAGTCCTCCACGCCATTGCCGAGGCGGTGCAGCGTTGGGGTACCTATCCGCTTGAATGGCTACACGATGAGCCCTAAGCTGCGCATCTGTGTCTGTCGCTACTACTACGCCGAAGTCGCCGCCGCCCTTGCCGCCCTAGGCGCCCAAGATGTGTCGGTGGAGACCTACGGCCTAAGTTGTGATCGGCCTGTGCGTCAAACCCTGAAACTCGGTACGGCGGCACAATTGCCCGCAGAGACCGAACGGCTCTTCATTGGCGTCTGTGCGCTCGTGCCCGATCCGGGGCGTACGCTGCCTCAGATGCCCGAGCGCATGCTGCGCCTCGATCACTGCCTAACGATGTTGAGCGGGCCGGTACTCTTTCAACAGGCAGTGCGCTCTGGTGCGTATCTCATTACGCCCGGCTGGTTACAACACTGGCCGGAACATCTCCAGCGCTGGGGCTTCGATCAAGCGCTCGCCCGTGAATTCTTCCGCGATACGGTGAGCGAACTGCTGCTACTCAATACCGGCACCGACCCGGAAGCGCCCGCCGAGCTCGTGCGTTTTGCCGACTACGTGCAGCGTCCCTACCAAATTCACGCAATCGGGCTAGACTACCTGCAACTCTTTCTGGAACGCGCCATTCTCGATTGGCGTCTGGGCCACACCAAGCTTGAGGCACAACGTGCGGTGCAGCAGGCCAATCGCAAGAGCGCCGATTACGCCATGGCCTTCGATCTGCTCGTCAATCTGGCCGAGTTGCGCACCGAAGAAGAGACCATTCAGGCCATCCAGAATATGGCCGGCATGCTCTTCGGCAGTACGCGCCTCGCCTACGGCCAAGTGCGCGCCAGCCGCATTGTGCAGATCTATGCGCTACCCGAGACGGGCAACGAGCATGCGCAATTGACCCAGGCGCTCGCCGCGATTGGCAAGGGCTATACGCTCGACGATGGGGCCGACGGTTTCTTTTTGCGCATTCAGCATCAACGCGAGACCTTCGGCATCTTGGCAGTCGGGGGCATCACCTTCCCCGAACATCGCCACCAGTACCTCAATCTTGGCATGGCGATCGCCAATCTCTGCGGCCTCGCTTTGGCCAACGCCCGCAGCTACTCAATCCTGCATGCCACCGAACAGTCGTTGCGCCGCGAACGCGACCTGAGCGACCAACTGCGCGAAGCGATGAGCGATCTCTCTTCGACGATTGAGCACGAACGGTTGATCGATCAGATTTTGTCGCTGCTGCAAGAGATCATCCCCAACCAGCTTGCGTTACTGTTGCTGTGGGAAGGCGCGACGCTCCGCGTAATCAACGAGCGCAGCCAGCTTACGGTAGCGTCGCTGCTCGCTTTTGAAGTTCATGTTGAAGAAGAACCCTTCAGCTTGGTGCTGCAACGCCAAGCGCCCCTGATTCTCGGCAGTGCTGCGCTGAGCAAACTGCCCCCCCACCCCCTCTTCAGCGCCTTAGACCTTCAGAGTTGGATGGGTGTGCCGTTGCTACACCAGCATCAGGTGGTGGGTATGCTCAGCATCGGCAGCCGCGAAGCCGACCTCTACCACAGCGAACATGCACGTGGCGCCCAGATGCTGGCCAACGAAATGGCCAGTGCGCTCGAACAGGAGCGCATCGTCACTGAGGCCAACACCCTCGCCAGCACCGACCCGCTCACCGGCCTCTACAACCGTCGCCGTTTCAGCGAACTCGCCGAACAATCTTTTCGCTACGCCCAACGCAACAGCGGCTGGCTTTCGCTGATTTTCCTCGATCTCGACCACTTCAAACGGATCAACGATGACTTCAGCCATCTGGTGGGCGACCAAGTTCTCGTAGCGGTGTCCACTATGCTCAAACAACTGCGCGACACCGAAATCGCCGCCCGTTACGGTGGCGAAGAGTTTGTCATCATCAGCTCAACCAGCGACCTAAGCGCTATGCGCCAATTGGCCGAACGGCTGCGCCGCACGATCGCCAACAGCTCGATTAGCACTATGGGAGGGAACGTGCAGATCACCGCCAGCTTCGGCGTAGCGAGCATCACCCCCGAAATGCAAAGCCTCGGCGATCTCATCTGGCGCGCCGACCAAGCCCTCTATGCCGCCAAAAACGCCGGACGCAACCGCGTCTGCGTCTGGGGGGAGCAGGCCATAGGCTAAGCATGCGCCACGGATAGGTGATTGGGATGCCACGGATGGCCCTCACCCCCTGCCCCCTCTC
>RSAS01000533.1:0-2590 GCA_003934145.1 Candidatus Viridilinea halotolerans
GCGATTCCAGAAGGGGGCGCACACGTTTTCTGTCCGCCCTTAAACCGGCGGGGGTTCGGGGGCATGGCCCCCGCAAAAATTTCCCCTTCCGGCGGGGTTTAAGGGGCCGCAGGCCCCTTACGTTCATGCGCATGGGGCATGGCCCCCGCAAAATCCCATCCCAAAGGAAACTTGATTTCCAAACCATACAAGAATCAAGGAGAATGACAAACAATGCGTACATTCCAGGTCGGCGAGAGCGCAAGCGTGCGCAGAACCATTACCGAGGCGGACGTGGTGCTCTTTGCGGCAGTGAGTGGTGACCAGAACCCGGTGCATGTTGACGAATTGGCCGCCCAGGAGTCGCGTTTTGGACGACGGATTGCCCATGGCATGCTGGCCGCTAGTTTCATCTCGGCACTGCTGGGCATGCGCCTGCCTGGTCCGGGGACAGTCTACTTGAGTCAGACGCTCGCCTTCCGCAAGCCGATCTACATCAACGACACGGTTACGACGACGGTAGAAATCACCCAGATCCGCGAGGATAAGCCGATTCTGACGCTAGCGACGCGAGTGACCAACCAGCATGATGAGGTGGCGGTAGAGGGTGAGGCGGTAGTCTTTTGTGGGGAGTGACGAGCGACAAGTGACGAGAGGGATGTCCTATGCTTCCACGCGCTTCGGCCCTACTCAGTTTATTGCTCTTGGTGCTGTTGGTGGCTGGTTGCGCGACGGCCACGCCGCCCCAGCCGACGGCAGTGGTGGCGACGCCGGTGGGGGCGCCTGAGTTACCCCTTGAGGTTGTCAATAATCCCGAAGAGCGGCGGCGCACGGTGATCTGGGACATCTCGTCGGGGGTAGTAGACAATCCGGGGCAGTGGAATCCGTTTGCGAGCGATGCGCGCCGTGACAAGGGCTTCCACCAGGCGATGATCGAGCCGCTCTTCATTCTCAATTATGAGAGTGGCGTGATTGAACCATGGCTCGGCGAGCGGATGGAACCCAATGCGGCGCAGGATGTCTGGACGCTGACGCTGCGCGAGGGCATTCGCTGGAGCGATGGCGTGCCCATGACGGCTGAGGATGTCGTCTTTACGGTTGAATTGCTCCAGGCCAACCCCGAATTGGAGCGCGACTTCTTTGCGGGTCTGCTCGACTGGATTCACGAAATGGAGCAGGTTGATGAGCGCACGGTGCGTTTTCATCTGACGGAAGCAAATCCCCGCTTTCAGATCGATTTCTTTGCAGTAAAAGTTTGGGGAAGCTTTGATGTGTTGCCGAAGCATATTTGGCACGACAAAGATCCGCTAACCTTTACCAACTACGATCCTGCACAGGGTTGGCCCGTCTTTACGGGGCCATACCTCCTAGAGAGCTTTACCAAGCGCACCTTTACCTACGTGCGCAACGATGAATGGTGGGGCGTAGCGGCAGGTTTTAAGCCGCTGCCTGCGCCTGAGCGTCTCATTTGGACTTCGATCAATTTTGCGGCAGGAATTGAGGTAGCAACTCAACATCTCGACACTCTGGGGAATGTACGACTTGACGAATTCCAGCAGGTCGTTGCCAACAAGCCCAATACGATCACATGGCTTGATGGCGTGCCTTTTGCGTGGATGGATCCCTGCTCGCGCACGCTCTCTTTCAACACCTTGCAGCCGCCGTGGGATCAGAAAGATCTGCGTTGGGCCGTCAATGCCGCGCTTGACCGCGACGAACTGGTGCAAGATGCTTACGAAGGGGTAACCATTGCTTCGCGCTACTTCTTCCCGGCGTACCCGCCTTTGGAGCGCTACGTGCAACTTCTGGAGCGTGAGGGGCTCTATGCGACCTACCCGTTGACAACCCACGCCCCGGCGCGCGCCCGTGAATTAATTGAGGGCCAGGGCTGGGTACTGGGCAGTGATGGTTTTTATGAACGGGATGGTCAGCAACTCCAACTCACCATCCATGCCCACAGCGCCTCGCCCGAGATGCAACGCATGGGCAATCTCATTGCCACGCAGTTGCAAGACGTGGGCATCAATGCTACGATGCTGCCCCTTGAGCATGCCACTTGGGTAGAACATAAGACCAACGGCACCTTTACGGCGATGATCGACTGGGACGCGTGTGGTTCGATCAATGAACCTTGGGCTTCGATGGAGCGCTACCATATGCGTTGGGCCAAACCGATGGGGACACCAGCGATCAATTTTAACAACCAAGTACGCTGGAGTAATGCAGCTTATAGCGAGTTGGTTGATCAGATGGGGGCATTGCCGCTCGGTGATCCGCAGATCGAACCGCTCTTTGTTGCGGCAAGTGCGATCTGGCTCGACGAACTGCCTTTTATTCCGCTGGTGCAGAGTAAAGAGCTCATTTCTTTCGATACAACCTATTGGCAAAATTGGCCTACGGCAATGAATGCGTATGTGCATCCGCCGGGTTGGTGGCAGAGTGTGCATATTATTTTGCACCAGCTTGAGCCGGTTGCGCCGTAGCCTCGCTGGCGCAGTAAAAGGGTTTTTCGGGGGAGGCTGCGCCTCCCCCGAACCCCCGCCGGTGAGGCGGCGCGGGAACCTGGTTCCCGTGCGCACCCTGCCCCGCCGGTGAGGCGGCGCGGGAACCT
>RSAS01000533.1:2690-7019 GCA_003934145.1 Candidatus Viridilinea halotolerans
GTTCCCGTGCGCACCCTGCCCCGCCGGTGAGGCGGCGCGGGAACCTAGTTCCCGTGCGCACCCTGCCCCGCCGGTGAGGCGGCGCGGGAACCTAGTTCCCGTGCGCACCCTGCCCCGCCGGTGAGGCGGCGCGGGAACCTGGTTCCCGTGCGCACCCTGCCCCGCCGGTGAGGCGGCGCGGGAACCTGAGTCCCGTGCGCACCCTGCCCCACCGGTGAGGCGGCGCGGGAACCTGGTTCCCGTGCGCACCCTGTCCCGCCGGTGAGGCGGCGCGGGAACCTGAGTCCCGTGCGCACCCATTCAACACAAAAAGAGCGATACTCTCTATTTTGGCAAGCAAAACACACGAAACATGGTTAGCAAAGATGCGCATGGGCACGATTCGCAATCGCCTGCTCGTGGCCTTTGTGTTGCTTGTTTTGCTGCCCGCCGCGCTCATTGGTGCCAGTTCGGTCTACTTTGGCCTGCGTAATGCTCAACGGCAGGTCATCAACCAGTTGCAATCGGTGGCTACGCTCAAAGAGGAGCAGATTGAGGACTGGCTGGCGAGTTTGCGTGTGCATCTCGCTGCGGTCATTTATCCCTACCAAATTGTCACACTGGTTGAACCGCTCTTGGCGGAGGAGCGGACAACGTTGGCCTATACCGAGGCTGCCGCTGCGCTGCGTTTGCAGTTCGACCAGATGATTGCCACGACGGGCCTCTTTGAAGAGGTGTGGTTGCTCGACACACGGGGCTACACACTGCTCGCGACCAATAGGGCGCGGGAAGGCCAAGTCCATGTGACGCAAGAATACTTCTGGCGCGGACTCGAAGGAACCTACACGCAATCGATGGCCTCGACGACCGCCCAGGGCGTGACAAGCCCGGTGGTGGTGGCGCACCCGGTACGCAATGCGGATCAGCAGGTGGTAGCCGTCGTGGTCGGGCGGGCGAGTGCCCAGAAACTCAATGCGATCATGTTGCAGTCGGCTGGCCTAGGTGAGACGGGGGAGACCTACCTTGTCGGGCCAAGTACGCTTTTGCTTACGCCGTCGCGCTTTGCGGATCGTAATACGCCAATTTTACGCATTCAAACTCCGATTCTTGATGACGTTATCCGCAACCACACTGGCCATTCAGGTTTGTATAAAAATTACTATGGTGATCCTGTCATCGGCATCTACCGTTGGCTTGGAGCGCTACAGATCGTACTCATAGCCGAACAGGCGCAAGCTGAAGCGTTCCAAGCGACCTACGCGGTGTTATGGGTCAACACCGTGGTTGCCCTCTTTACGGTGCTCGTTGCGCTCGTTGTAGCGCTCTTTATGGCGCGTAGTATTGCCAAGCCGCTCGCGAACTTGGCCAACACAGCAACTCAAATCGCTGCCGGTAACCTGGAGTTGCATGCGCCGATTGAGCGCAACGATGAGGTTGGTGCGCTAGCCATGGCCTTCAACCGTATGACCGCACGTCTGCATAAGCTCATTCTTGATCGCGAAAGCCACATCAGCGATCTCGAGGAGGCTGAAGCGAAACTGGCCCGTGATGTCGCCGAACAGCAGGCGCTCAGCAGATTGAGCAACCATCTGCAACGCTGCCAAAGCCTTGAGGAGGCCTATCACACCAGCGTTACGCTGCTGCGCGACATCTTCCCGGCATGTGCGGGGGCGCTCTACCGCCAATGGTCGGCTGCTGGCGCGCCGCAGTTGATTGGCGCCTGGGGCGACGCGCAAAGTCTGCAGTTCCAAACGGCCCATAGCGAGTGTCTGAAGTTGATCAACCAAGCGCATGCCAGCCATAACCACGCCCTTCCCGCCGCCAAGCAGGGTGCATTCACCTTGAACGGCAGCCACTATGAGACATTGTGTGTGCCCTTGCATGTGAGTGGCGAAAGTTTGGGCTTCCTGCAGATTCAGAAAGATCCTGATGCTCTGCAGGATCTTGCGTCCTTGATCAGCCGTGTCGCCGATCTCTTGGCTTTGGCGCTCTCGAATCTACAGTTGCGCGAAAATCTGCGTGAGCAAGCGATCCGCGATCCGCTCACCGGGCTCTTCAATCGGCGTTACGCCAATGAGGTGTTGGGGCCAAAGTTGGAAGTGGCGCAACATACGCAGGCTACAGTCGTGGTGCTGCTCTTTGATATTGACTACTTTAAGCGCATTAACGACACGTTAGGCCATGACGCGGGCGATGCGACGCTGCGCGCCGTGGGGCGAATGCTCAACAGCCAGTTTGCGCACGGGGCGATCGTCTGTCGCTTTGGGGGCGAAGAGGTGCTGCTGATTATGGACAACCTGAGCCGTGACGCGGCCTTGCAACGCGCCGAGCAACTGCGCCAAGCCCTGAGCCAACTAGTGATCGAACACAACGGGACGCAACTGCCCCACATCACCGTCTCCATGGGTGTCGCCCTCTATCCGGAGCATGGCACGAGCCACGACGAGTTGGTGAACGCCGCCGACCAAGCGCTCTACCGGGCCAAGTCAGCCGGACGCAACCAAGTGTTTCTCGCGGAGTGCGTGTAATGACGTAACCCTAACGCAACTGGGGCGCAGCCTCAAAAAGAGACAAACCTATGCTAACTCGCCTTCGTCAATTTCGTGGCACCGAATTTCAGTTGCTCGTCACAGTGCTCTTCTTTTTTGCGCTGGGCTACCTGTTGGTGATGGTGGCCACGCAGCAGCGCGAGTTTGTGGCGACGGTACCGGGGTTGCTGAGTGTTCTCTGGCCTTCGACGCTGCCGTTGCTGCTCTTCATTGCCGTCTCGGTGGGGTTGAGCTTTCATAGCCCGCAGGCCGATCAGATTCTCTTGCCGTTGGTGGCTCTCTTGGCGGGCTTGAGTCTGATGCTGACGGCGCGCCTCGAACCGAGCCTCAACAGCCTCTACCGTTGCTCTACGCCCGACGGGGTCGTCTTTGGCTGTTACGAAGGCATTGACGCCAAACAATCGCTCTGGGTAACGCTGGGGGTGATTGGGATGGCGGCGGTCATTTTTATCCCGTGGGATCGCATCCTCATCCGCATCCTGCGCCTTTCGCTGCTTGGCGTATTGGATCACTATCGCTACTTCTGGCTCGCCTCGGGCCTCGTGCTGATTGGGGCGACCTTCATCTTTGGCGTTGATCCCAACAACTCCGGCGTGAACCTCTGGTTCAACTTTGGCTTCTTCCTCTTTCAGCCCTCGGAATTGCTAAAGATCATTCTGGTTATTTTTCTCGCCTCGTACCTCAACCAGCACCGCGAGGTGGTCGCTGGCGGCTACCGCTTGGGGCCGTTGACGCTGCCGCCGTTGCCCTACCTCGTGCCACTCGTGGGCATGTGGGGCATCGCCATGAGCACCATCGTCTTCCAGCGCGACCTAGGGGCGGCACTGTTGCTCTACGGCGTCTTTTTGGCCATGCTCTACGCTGCGACGGGGCGCTCGTGGTATGTGATCGCCGGACTGCTCGCCTTCGCCGCCGGATCGTACCTGCTCTACCAAATTCTACCCATTGTCGCACTGCGCGTACAGGTCTGGCTCGATCCGTGGGCGACGGCGCGGGGCAGCGGCTACCAGATTGTGCAAGCGATCTACGCGCTCTCTGCGGGGGGGATTTTTGGCCAGGGGTTGGGCCTGGGTGTACCGGCGATTGTCCCTGCTATTCACACCGATTTCATCTTCACCGCCATTGGTGAAGAGTTGGGGCTTGCGGGAACGCTCGCAGTCTTGATCGCCTACATCTTCCTGATTTTTCGGGGCTTTCACATCGCCTTAGCTCTGCCGGGGCGCTTTCGCGGCTTCGAGCAACTCCTCATCGTGGGGCTCACGGCGATCATTGCGGTGCAGACATTGATTATTCTGGGCGGCAACTTGCGCCTTATTCCGCTGACGGGCATTACGCTGCCCTTCATCTCCTACGGCGGCTCCTCGATTCTGATTAACTTTTTGATCGTCGGTCTGTTGATGCGCATCTCGGCGCAGACCGGGGGGAGGAGGGAAGAACAGAAGAACAGGTGAACTGGAAACAGAAGAGCAAGGGAGCAGATGATCGGGAAGCAAGTTCCCGATCATCCAGCAAAAGGAACTGAAGTTCTCCCCTGTTCTCCTGTTCTCCTGTTCTCCTGTTCTTCTGTTCTCCTGTGCCTCTCCGCGCCCGCTACCGCTTGACCTGAAACGCCTTCGCACCCGCGTACTGTGCGCCTGCGCCGAGCTCCTGCTCGATGCGCAACAACTGGTTGTACTTGGCGATGCGGTCGGTACGCGCCGGAGCGCCCGTCTTGATCTGGCCAGCGTTCGTGGCCACCACCAAGTCGGCAATAGTCACATCTTCGCTCTCGCCGGAGCGATGCGAGACGACGGCGGTCATG
>RSAS01000639.1 GCA_003934145.1 Candidatus Viridilinea halotolerans
GCAGCGAAGGGTCTCTTGTCGGTGAGGAGAGATGCTTCGCTGCGCTCAGCATGACGGGAGGCCTTCGTCACCCTGAGCGCAGCGAAGGGCCTCTCTTCGTCACGCAAAGCGATGCTTCGCTGCGCTCAGCATGACGATAATGCGGACAATTCAAGCGCAATTGGTCTTATTTGAAACGTATTGGGGCCGGGGGGTGAGGGCCAACCGGCCCATCCCCACCAGGAATTTATGACAGAAAACAGGATTCAGGATTCAGAACCGGGCACGGGAGCATGACTGACGACCCGCAACCCGTTGTCGTAGCGGTCGTAGCGGAGGAGCGGGTAGCTGTAGAGGCGGAACGCCCCGCGCACGCGTTTCGCCGCGCTGGAGTATGCCCCACCACGTACAACTCTAGCCGCATCACCCGCTAGGTACTCTTCCTCCCACTCCGCCGCAAGCCAGTAGGGGTAGCTTTTGCCCCGCTGCGTCACACACCACTCCCCGACATTGCCCGCCATGTCGAATACGCCGTAGGGGCTGGCCCCGCTGGGGTAGTGGCCGACCGGGCTGGGCTTGCCGATGCCAGCCTCTTTGCTATTACAACGCCCCTCCTCCCAACTATTACCCCAAGGCCAGATGCGACCATCCGGCCCGCGCGCCGCCTTCTCCCACTCCGCCTCGCTTGGCAGGCGGAACTCGTGGCCTGTTACGGCACTCAGCCAGCGGCAGTAGGCGACCGCTTCATACCAACTCACGCCAACCACCGGATAGTCGTCGCCGTTCCGATCTGCATCTCCCCAAAATCTTGGCTGGCTCATCTTCTCCTTAGTTCGCCACGCCCAGCCCACCGCCGTCCAGTAGGCGCGGTTGCGATAGCCATCCCCTTCCACGAAGGGGCGGAACTGGGCGTTGGTGATCGGGGTTCTGCCGATCCAGTAGGCGGGTAGGGTGAGGGTGTGTTGGGGTTTTTCGTCGTGACTGGCTAACCTATCCTCGTCGCTGCTGCCCATCAGGAAGGGGCCGGCAGGGATGTGGATGAGGGGGGGGATGGTGAGGGATGAGGGATGAGGGATGAGGGATGAGGCGGTGTCCAATAGTTCGCTGAAGACCTCTGCCAAGAGTGGGTTGCGTGCCGCCCACTGCTCTCCTGCCTGCTTCGCCAAGCCAAGCAGTTCGAGACGGGCCATGGCGTCGTTGAGGCGCGTGAAGCGCGGTGGGTCGTTGAGCAGAAGACGGGCGGCATCTGACAATTTGTGTGTGCGGATCTCGTTGAGGATGTGGCGCAGCAGCGGATCGCTCTTGATATGGTCTTCCTCGGCTGCTACCAGTAGCCGCTCTATGTCGGTGATCTGGCCGCTTTGGTGAGCTTCTACAAGCAGCATGCCAAAGCGCTGGGTGAGGTAGGGGTGGCCCGCCACGCGGCGATAGATCGCGTGGGCCAACTCTGTTACCAGCGCTGCATCAAGGCCGGCGGCGCTCAAGCCGTCAGTGACGAGGGCTACGGCTTCGCCTTCGCTCAAGTCGCTCAGGTAGATTGTTTCGCAGATGTTGTGTAGTGGAGAGGCTTCGTAGGCAACAAGGTCGTAGAGTTCGATGCCGCCACTCAAGACGATCTGGAGCTTGCCTAGTATGGGCATGGTGTGCCGGGCCTCAAAGATCGAGCGCAGGACGCGGGCAAGTGTCACACGGGTAGCATCAGGTAGCACACCCCACTCGTCGAGCATGAGGACGAGGCGTGGTAGCGCGTTGTGGGCTAGTGCGTGGTTCAAGAAGCGCAGCAGTGTTGGCCCATCAACTACGTCACGTGGGTCGGGCGTGAATGGTGATGTCGCAGCGTGATGCTTGATCTGAAGCAATTCCAGTTCGTCAACGGGGCCACGCGACGTGTGTTGCTCGCTCTGAGGCTCCTCCGGCTCGTCAACGGAGCCATCCCCTTCGGCGATCAAGGGCCATTGCTCAGTGTGCTGCTCCGTCTGGTGGGCTGCTGGCTCACTGGCTTCGGGGGGCAGAGAGACTACCTCCGCAATGTGGTCGGCAATGAAGGCAAAAGCACGCTCCGCATTGGCCCCTTGGATGATCCGAAAATCAATATGACAGACACGAGCAAGCGGCTGTAACGCCGCCTCCAGACGCAACAAGAGGCTCGTCTTGCCGCTCTTTGGCCCGCCATACAACACCACCCATTGATTATCTAGGCAAAGCCCCCGCAGGCGGGCAAGCTCCGCTTGACGCCCATAGAACGCGGGGGAAGCGGGGTCTAGTGCGCTCGTCGTGAAGCGGAAGCTCTTCTTCTCCGCGCGCAACTCCGGCGGGAGCAGCACCGCCGGCGCGGGCAGCGTCTGGCCGAGGATCGTCACGGGCCGTGCCACCTCCTCCGGCGCCTCGCTATTCGTCTGGGCGGGATCGCGCAGCATACGCCCGACGATCTGGGCGTAGGCGATCAACTCCGGGTAGGAACTGAGTTGGGGGGCGAGGGTCGCGGTGAGGCGGGTGAGGCGGGCGATCTCGGCGCGCACGGCGCTGGGCAGCGGGCTGTTGGCGCTGGCGCTCATGTTGCGTTGCAGCGCTGCAACGAGGGTGTGGGTCGCCGCTTCACGCTGCTCGTCGAGGCAGACCATCGCGGCCAGTTGTTGCGCCTGGAGTTCGGTTTCGCTGAAGAGGCCGGGGGAGCGTTTGAGGTGGTGGATGTAGCGCAGCAGCAGACGCGCCACATCTTGCAGGCGGCGCGGGCCGACGCGGGCCTGCAATGTGGCGATCAGGTGGGCGCGCACCGCTGCGTCCATCGCATACTGCTCGTAGCCAACCGGACGACAGAGTTCAGAGAGGAGCAGATCGGCTTCGCTCACCCAGGGCACCTGCCCGCGCAAAAAGGTGTTGCGTAGATTGTGCAGCAGTTCGGGCGTAAGAATGAGCGGCAATGCCGCATGGCAGGCGAGCATGCGGTAAGGCTCGCCAAAACGACGCACAAAGCGTTCGACTAACTGCTGGGCGTCTTGTGCGCTTGGGGCGGTGGGGAGTTCGTGCATATGCTGAAGCTACGGATATAGGCTCTTGGGCTGCCCTGGATGGCCCTCACCCCCTGCCCCCTCTCCCACGTTGTGGGAGAGGGGGAAAGACGTTGAGATTCTTGGTGTTGCAATGTGGTTCTTGCGAGACGTGGTGTATAACGGGATGCATGCGTTTTCCATGAATATGGCAACAAGAGCTACCAATCACATCCGTATCACATCAATAGCCTGACTAAAACCATCCTCATCCATCTGAAACATGCGCCCCTGCAGGAGCGCGGCGATCACTTGGGCTGATGAGTCGGCCCAACGTTCGCGGGGCATCGGGTTGAGCCAGGCGTGGAGGAGGGTGTGGCGTTCGAGGGTGCGGAGGAATGTGCGGGTGGCGCGTATGCGCTCCGGGCGGCGGTAGCCACGCGCCGCGCCGCCGTCGCTGACGATGAGCAGGCTCGTGTCGGGGGTGCAAGTGGCGAGCATGGCATCCAGGGGGAGCGGATTGGTCAGGTGGGGGTCGCGGTAGAGGTATGCGCTGGGGGCGTTGTGGAAGTAGTAGACCTCGACATGCGCGATGCTACTCTCGTACTGCGCCGTGGTCGCCAGGTCGCGGGTGAAGCGGTGGAAGGGCATCATCGAGCCATTCTGGTCGAGCAGCAGGATGAGTTGGGCGTGGTTGCGTTCGCGCCGCCGGTAGACCGGCCCGCGAAAGAGGCCGTAGCGGATCGTCGCGGCAAGTGTTGCGTCGAGATCGAAGCGGTCGCACGGCCCATCGGCGACGGGGCGGCGCAGGTAGCGCCAGGCGTAGACCATTTGGCGGTGCGCGATGGGCCAGTAGCTGCCCAGTTCAAACGCTTCATCCACGGGGGCCAAGCTGAGTGGCACATAGAAGGGCAACGGTTCCCACTGCGCGGCGACGCTCGCGGCGTTGGGCGACGGATCGGGTTGTGCGCGTTCATCCTGCTGCTGCTCAAAGGTGTCGTGAACTTCAGGCGGGGGCGGCGCAGGCGGCAACGACGGGGGCGGCGCCGCACGCTCGCCAACGTCATCCTGCAGCGCATGCGCGAAAGTCGGCACCCAGAGCTCATCAAAGATCTGCTCCTCGCCCGACGTGCGGCACCAGAGCAGACGGATACGCAAGCGATACTCTTCATGCTCGTCGGCGGGCCAGGGCCACTGCTGATCCACGATACTCAGCACCGCAAAGAGATCTTTCAGGCCCAACGTCAAAATATGTTGGCGCAGGAGCAGAAAGAGGTCAACGCAGAAATCTATCGCCGTAAAGCTGCTCATCGTTGTTCAACAACAGTATACCAATCGGCGCGCAGCTTAATCAGCAGCTCTGGGTAGGGCAGCGGCCCATCGGCGGTAAGGGCGGCCACAGGCGACGTAAAGTGGGCCAACGCCTCAAGCCAATCGAGAAACTCACTCGTACCCGGCTTCTTATGCAGCCGCTCGCCGTGGCGCAAGGCAAGAAAGCGACTGATTGCCAGATCGGTCGCTGCGGGCAGCGCCATGTCGCGCCGTGCAAAGTGGCTCTCAACAATACGCTTCAACTGCGCCTCCGGGAACTTAATGAAATGGTAGATACAGCGGCGCAGAAATGGGGCCGGCAGATTGCCCTTCTCCTTATTACTCGTAATCACCACCAGCGGGCGGCAGTCCGCAGCGGCCTGCACCTGCTCGCCGGTCTCCTGGATCGTAAAGGCCCACGGCTCATCAAGCACCGTCAGCAGATCATTAGGGAAATCAATATCGGCCTTATCAATCTCATCAATCAGCACCACCGCCGGCGACTCACACAATGCAAAAGCCCGCCCCAGCGGCCCCAGTTGCACATAATTTCTAGGATCGCCAGGATCATTGGACGGCGGCGCGGCCTGCTCCCGCTCGCCCAGAAACCGCTGCATCTGGGCATCGTGCAGGCGGCGCAGGGCATCATAATTATAGAGGCCATCCTGAGCCTTACTGGTGGAACGCACATCCCAGCGATAGAGCGGCAGCCCCAACTCATAGGCCACCGCATAGGCCAGGCGCGTCTTACCACAGCCCGCCTCCCCCTCAAGCAGCAGCGGGCGGCCCAGATGGAGCGCCAGATTGACCGCCCGTGCCAACTCCGGCGACGCAAGGTAGGGTTCAGGCTGCGTCGGCGCATCAGGGTGCGGGGCCTCCGGCGCATGCTGCATAGCGCCGTGGAAAAGATAGGCTGATCGAGGCTTCATCGCGCCGCTGCTCCTCTCTACAACTTCAACCACGCACGCACGTCATCCATGCCCGCAAAAACAAAGAGCGCCTCACCCAACGCGAGCAACTCATCCGCAGCGAGCGCCGCAACGCGCTGCTGCACCTCCGGCGGGGGCGGGCCAAAGCGCCGCTCCACCTGGTGCAGCAGCAAGGCAGCCTGGCCCTTCACCAAGCCCCGTGCCTCACCCTCGACCAAGCCCCGTGCCTCACCCTCTTTCGCGGCAAGCTCCTCAAAACTCGTAACAAAGGTCGTCATACCCAGTTCCTCCTCTTCAATATGATACATTGTAGCACGAACTTGTTCATTCAGCATCGGATCGAGACGCAAAAGTTGATCCAAGAAGCGAATCAGATGGTGCAGATCGGCAGCACGGTAGCCTTTACGCAAGAAGGTGCGAAAACGGGCAATCTTGCGCCGCATACGCTCCTCCGGCTGCCCCCGCGTCGCTTGAGCATCACGGTGCAGCAATGCCAAGATCGCCATCAGGTCGTTACTCTCTTCAAGGAGCGCCAGATCGACATCCAGCAACTTCACGGCACCAAAGCGCAAGCGCAGATCGGTATCGCCCAGTTGGTACCCAAAGTGATCCGGACGCCACGAGGGACTCTCGTCGCCCAACAGCGACAGGCTCGCTACCGGCAAACGCTCGCGGTCGAAGATGCGTGAATGGTAACAATACATAACATACGCTCAGCAAAGTGCGAATCGATCTGTGCTTGTATCTCGATATGGACAAAAATATAGCTCTCTTCACCATTAGTCAAGCGCACGCGCACGAGCTTATCAACCCGTTGCTTCCCCTTTGTCAGATCGGGATTAAGCTGTTCAAGCTCCTTATCACAAAAGGTGAAGGGCTGCTGCCAATCAATGATCGCAGCGGTCTTGGGAAAGAAGAAGGCTACAAAGGGCGGAAAGTAGTGTTCCAGGGCGGACTTCCAAGCACCATCAAAATCGGCGGGCGGCGTACTCATCGGATACCTCCTCAGACAAAAAACCCTCATCTTTGTACCGTCTGAAGAGGCCAAAAGATACGGTGGTTTTGCTTTTCCTCCGTGTTGCGTTAAGGGATTACAACAAATCTGCTATCTCCTCTTCCCCTCCCAATACCTCTCAAGCAACTTATTAGCTACTGCGACAGGCTTGCCTTTCTCGCTCGCTTTATAGATAGTCTTAGCTATTCGGTCAATAACACATCCTTGCTCTCTCTGCAAAGACGGATCTCCTGCCAGCCAGATACGAATATCATCCAAAGACCAGTATTCGAGGGGTAAATTGATAATGCGATGACTCACAAACGCCCCGTCGGGGCAAAGGTGGGGTGTTAGAATATCAGTAGGGATGCGCGAACCGCTCATAATCACCGCAAAGAGATAAACCTGGAGCAATTCGCGTTTAGCAATGGAGTTGGCAAGTTCATCAACCATGCGACGCCAGAATTGCTGAATAAACCATGTCAACAATGGTTGTTCATCAAAATCCCATTCTGACAGCTCAATAATTATCACTTTTCCATGGTGTGTAGATTCGCAAATGCGATTAATTATTGTATTCTCGTATTCATTCAATTCATAATCCTCAAATTGAATTGAGAAATACTCGCCAAGACGTCTTAAAATCCCACGTTCATCATTATGCATTCCTGTTTGAGGGCCAATTCGATAGCTGTGAATCTCCATGTTCGCTAGTGATCCCACCGTTTCTCATTTATTGATTCCTGCGAAAAA
>RSAS01000807.1 GCA_003934145.1 Candidatus Viridilinea halotolerans
ACCAAAAGGCGTAGGAAGGGTGCGCGAGGGAACCTGGTTCCCTCGCATCCTCCCATCGTCCGGCGGGGCGTGGGGCGCAACCCTACAGGTTTTGGTCACACCCATATCATCTACGGGCACCACCCGAGTGGGAAAGGAGCAGATAATGAACGATGGCATACAACATCGGACAGAGTTACAACGCGTTAAGGAGCGCAGATTGGAACAATTGCAACTTCAGGCGGCACAGCTTGGCATTAACACCCCTCCCGAAGTGCGCAACGAGATCCACGATCTTGAACAAGAAATTGGACGGTTATCTGCGGCAGTCCAAGCTGTGAGTCCACCGGTAAATCCGATGAATTTGACCAATGCTGCCTTGGTACCGAGTTTGATCGACACGATCGAACACATAACATTGCGCGGCAAAAAGGGAGTGGTAGCATCCCGAAAATTAGGCGGCATGGTGCGCAATTTTATTATTGAGGCGGAATTTACGAATCCCGACACGGACGAATCCGTTAACTGGACATACGGCTTCTTTTTCAGAAAGCGTACTCTGAATGATCAGGGCGACTCCGAGAACTACGAATTGTTCGTAGAGCGCAAGAGTTGCCAATGCACGCTACGGGTTAGTCGGTGGATTAACAGGCGGTCACAGTATGATGTCATCGGAACTCGTAGGCTTTCTACGCTGCGCTCGAATCCAGGTGAGCGAAATCTGCTCTGCCTGATCGTCATCGATGAGACGGCTTTTTTGATCGTCAATGGGCGTTATATCGACTTTCCCGCACGAGTAGCCAAGCTGCCCGAGGGTGGTGCAATTGGCGTCTGTGAGGGTGTGCGCTGGGAGGAGGGTATGGACGGCAAGACGATCACTGTTAACCAGACTTCACTCTGGTCGCTCGACTCATAGGGCCGATAGTAGCCACTCGTCCGCAGGAGTGCCTTGCGCTGCGCCTTCGCACAGGCGGGATCCGCCGTCGCCTGCCCCAGCGCCACGATGACATCCATGGTCTTGCCCTGGAGCAACAGTTCCAGTTTCGGACGAATCCACGCGATCCGTTCCGGATGGGTTTCTCCGAGCAGCGCATTGACTGCATCCCACAGGTATTCCGTCGCATGCAGAATGTCCAGCACGAGGGTATGGGTGGGAAGGTGCGCCTGGATCTGCGCTTGGAGCGCTTCGCACCCATCAGTCAGCGCGACCCGATGCTGGATATGTGCCCTCTCCCGCCAAAGAGCCTATTTCCGGGGAGTGATCTGTTCAAAGGTAGTCTAGCACATAGGGGCTAACCCTGCGCTCAATGCGGACGCAACGCAGGGTGACGTTTTCAGTTGCGGGTACGTCCGCATCAGCCTGTGTTGCATCGGTTAGCTTCGCCGCTCGGCGGTTCCCCAAGATCAAAATCAAAAAAACGAACAAATGCAGTACTTGTATTTTCTCGATCTTCATTTATATTTACCTTCAAGTAAGCATAAGACAAAAGTTAAGTAGGACATTTTTCTTAGCATTAGAACTCTTGTGCTAATTAAAAGAAAGTGACAATAATGACCATCCGTAACGTCAAATACTTCTTTGGTCGTCTTAATTTAATAGCAATTTATGATAATAAATTCGAGTTTATGCGACAAGGATTTCAAGGAGGACAAATAATCCAGTCCCGAGGATCAGGTTGGGGTTTTTTTTGAGGTAAACGCTATCGAAGATGAGACGGGAGCTTGGTTTGAGGGGTATCTTGTGAAATATAAACCTGAGACAGAAGAGGAAAAAGTGGTTCTAGAAACACAGCAAATTGAAGACGAATTCGTACAAGATCGGATTATTGCAAAATCACGATTCTTTATCCATGTTGAATCTGGCATTATTGCATATAGACCAATTAGTAATCAGATTAGCGAAAAACAGTTCGCGTACAATTTCGTAAGCGTCTTCCGAGAAAATCATGAATTCTTTTTTGGAAGCGCCGAATTATTACCAATTAATGAAGAATATGCAATCCTAGACATGTTACGACAATTTACAAGAATTCAAGAAGTTAAAGTAACCCTTCACCCGTCCAACCCTAGTAATCGAGATTTAATGACAAGGTCGACACTAATGATATATTTCGTTTTCTTTTGCAAACATATCAAATAGTAAAATCTCGATTCATGGATAAAAAAATCAATGAATCAAGTGACGAAAGATCACTAACTACCGAAGAATCTCATATAACTCAAGAGTCTAAGGTTAAAAAACTGGAAACGAAAGAGGGCGCACCTCCAGAATTTCCGATTGAGGGACATCTGGTCGAAAAAAAAGAGAGCAAAACTGAACCCGATCTGACATAGGGGCCACAGATTATCAGGATTGATGATGAGAAAGAAGGCGAGAACTAGTAAGTCGTGACTTATGTTAATTAGATTAAAACAAATAGTTCTCTCATGGGATTTTATCATCGCTGTCTGCTTAACTGCAATAGCATTTTTTTTGTTAGCTGATGAACTAGTGAATACGTTATGCAAAGAAATATACAATGTTGGAATATCTGTGCTGTCAATTGTTTTTTCAGTGTATTTTGCAGCGCTTGCTATAATCATATCCTCTAGCGACGACGAGTTTGTTCGTTTCCTGGAAGAAGTCGGCGACTACAGCAAATTAATCGCAACTTTCAAATACACTCTTTTCTTATTGTTTGCTGCACTTATGTATTCGATAGCTTTATTTTCATTAACATCTATATGGATAAATGATCAATTTTTAGCTCAACCGAAAATATTTATGCTAATTTTTGTATTTTTCTTTCCATACAGTCTCTTTGCGGCAGTGAGCGTAACATTCGATGCTATTCAATATGCAAAGTACCGCTCGATTTTCGTAAATAAGAGAAAAAAATAACATCCACAAGGGTATCAAATACAAGCTCATAAGGCTGACACCGCCGAACATCCCGTGCAGCCGATCTCGCTGGCGCGGGCGCATGCTGGGCGCGACTTTGGACGCGTATTGTGTGCCGACGCTCGTCTCCATCACGACGGCAGCCAGCGAGTCGTGGGGCACAACCTCGCAGATGTCGTTACGTTCACTTCAATATCGATTGTAAAATTAGATCAATATCGCAGAGGATGTTTTTGCGAGCCCTCTGCGTACCTCTGCGCCCTCTGCGGTCAAATACCAAGACCCTTCATGCACAGGCGAATGAGCCTCGTGACAGCGCGAGTTTTGCGCTATTACGTAAAGTTTGCGCCTTTGCGCCTTTGCGCCTTTGCGCCTTTGTGCAAGCTTATGCGCGAGACTCCTGCCGCTCCTTCAGCGCCGCGTACACGATGTCGAGCAGTACGGCGGCGAAGCCCTCGCGCACGCGCTCGTTGCCGAGCACCTGGGAAATCATTGACTGGTAGCTGTCCATGCCACCGATGACCTCCTCCATCATCACCTTTGGGAAGTCGCCCAGGGCGAACTGCTCCTTGGTGTTGTGCTGGGCCTGCTCCACCAGTACCGGGTTCGCAATCATCCGCTCGCTGATGTGCGTCGCCAGGCCGATCATATCCGCCTCGCTCAGTTCGCCCTCGAAGAGGTCGTTCATGCGCTGGATGATCGCCGCTAGTTTGGCGCGCAGCGGGTCGCGGCTCTCGCCTGAGCCTACGTCGCCCGGCGGCACAAGCCCGAAGTCGCCCTTTGCCTCTTTTAGGTTCAGTCCGCGGGTGCCCTGGTCCTTCAGCCGGTAGTGGGTCAGTTCTACCCCCGATAGATCGATGGCCTCGCTGAGCCGCTCCGTCGCCAGCAGCGGCAGGAGCAGCCGGAAGAAGATTGACCGCTTCTCTAGGTCGGTGTCGCCGTAGTTGATGATCTGCGCGAGGAAGTCGTACAGGCGCACGAAGCTGGCCAGGTCTTTGCGAAACAGTTCTAGCTCGTCTAGGCGCTTTTTGTCTCTGGTCTCCTGCGCCGCACGCCAGCGCACGCGGAAGCGCTCGACCGCCGGGGCCAGCGCCGCCTGCATTCCCGCCTGCTTGCCCTGCGGGTCAAGGTAGACCTTCACGAAGCTCTCGATCTCCGAGGCGTTGTAGATCTGCGCGTCGTCGAGCTTGGTCTGTAGCGTGTGGATGAGGTTCGGATCGGTCACGCTGGCCAGTTCGGCGCGCTTGTAGTAGGGCTGGAAGGCCGCCAGGATCTGCGCGGGGTCGTTGACGAAATCGAGCACGTAGATCGTCGTTTTGCCCGCCGCCGTGCGGTTCAGGCGCGAGAGGGTCTGTACCGCTGTGATGCCGTCGAGCCGCTTGTCTACGTACATGGCGCAGAGCAGCGGCTGGTCGAAGCCGGTCTGGAACTTGTTGGCGACGATGAGCACCTGGTACTCGTCGCTCTTGAAGGCCGCACGGATGTCGCGCCCCTTCAGGCCGGGGTTCATGGTGTGTTCGCTGAACGCGCCTGGCCCGCTCTCTGGATCATTCACCTCGCCCGAGAAGGCCACCAGTGCCGCCAGATCGCTGTAGCCCTGCTGCGTGAGGTAGGCATCCAGGGCGAGCTTGTAGCGCACCGCCTCCTTGCGCGAGCCGGTGACAACCATGGCTTTGGCGTGGCCCTTCATGAGCCGCTGCACGTTCTCGCGGAAGTGCTCGACGATGATCTGCACCTTCTGGCTGATGTTGTACGGGTGCAGCCGCACCCAGCGCATCAGCCCTTTCATCGCCTGCGCCTGGTCTACCTCGGCTTGGTCGTACTCCTGGCCATGATGGGCCAGCCGGAAGGCGAGGCGGTAGGGCGTGTAGTTCGTGAGTACGTCGAGGATGTAGCCCTCTTCGATGGCCTGCTGCATGGTGTAGACGTGGAACGCCTGCGGCATGTTGGCCTCCGACGGCGGGGCGGTGGGGTTGGGGCGCCGCCCGAAGCGCAGCAGGGTCTTGGCCTTGGGCGTGGCGGTGAAGGCGAAGAAGCTGATGTTGGGGTGAACGGCACGATCCTCCATCGCGGCCAGCAGCAGGTCCTCGATGCTGATCGCTTCGCCCTCCTCGCGCTGCTCCGCCGTCAGCACCTTGCTCAGCGCACTCGCCGCTGAGCCGGTCTGCGAGGAGTGGGCTTCGTCGGCGAGTACCGCAAAGCGGCGCGTGCGTAGCGTGCCCTGGGTGCGGATCGCTTCCAGGGCGAAGGGGAAGGTCTGGAGCGTGACGATGATGATCGGGGTGCGTTCAAGCAGGGCGCTGGCGAGTTGCTCCGACTTCACGCCGCCCGTGGCCTCGATCTTCTTCACTACGCCGGTCTTGTGCTCAAACTGGTAGATCGTCTCTTGGAGCTGGGCGTCGAGCACGGTGCGGTCGGTGACGACGATCACCGAGTCGAAGCACTTGGTGTCCGTCGCGTCGTGGAGGCTGGCGAGGCGGTGGGCGAGCCAGGCGATGGAGTTGGATTTGCCCGAGCCAGCCGAGTGCTGGATGAGGTAGCACTGCCCCGGCCCCTCCGCACGCGCCGCCGTGATCAGCGCACGCACGGCGTCGAGTTGGTGGTAGCGCGGGAAGATCAGCGCCTCGTTGATGATCTTGCGGCCCCGCGCATCCTCGCCCGGCGTCTGCTCCAGGTGGACAAAGTTGGCCAGGATGTCGAGCAGACTCGTGCGTTCCAACACGCGCTCCCAGAGGTAGGCGCTGCGGTAGCCCTGCTCGTTCGGCGGGTTGCCGGCCCCCCCATCGTTGCCCAAGTTGAAGGGCAAGAAATGCGTCGCCTTGCCCGCCAGCCGCGTCGTCATCCAGACCTCGTCGCTGCTAACGGCAAAGTGGACGAGGGCGCGCCGCTTGAACTGGAGCAGCGGCTCGTCGCGGTTGGTCGCCGGATCACGCGGGGGCCGGTCGTGGCGGTACTGCGCCATCGCGTCGCGCACGCTCTGCGTGAAGTCGGTCTTGAGTTCGGCAGTAGCGACGGGTATGCCATTGACGAAAAAGACCAGATCGAGGGCGTCGTTGGCCGCATTGAGGCTGTAGCGAAGCTGGCGCACCACCCGGCAGCGCACCTGATCGTAGCGGGTCAGGGTGGTCGGGTTGAGGCCCTGGGCCGGCTTGAACTGGCACATGGCGAAGCGGGCACTGACCTGCTTGAAGCCGCGCCGCAGCACCGCAAGCGCACCATCCTTGTCGAGCACCTCAGCCAGCCGCTTGAGCACCACCTTGCCGCTGTCGCCATTGTGCAGACTGCCGAGCTTCGCCAATTCCGTCGGCTGGGTGGCAGCCAACCAGCCCAGCACATCCTCAGGATAGAGCGCCAATTCACGGTCGTAGCCGCCACTCTGGCCCTCCAGCCAGCCGTGGGCGGTCAGGTGGGCAACGACCTCGTCCTCGAAGGTACGCTCGTGGTGTTTGGTCATGACTCGCTGGCCCCCGCTCGAAGCACATCGATCACCGCATCAATGATCTGCTGGGTTGAAGGTGTGACCACGCAGCATCCTCCTCGGGGCGATTCCAATCCTCGGCCAGAGCGGCTTCGCTAAGCAGGGTGACTTCATCCAATTCAAGGGGCGCTTCATGCTCAAGGATCGTCACAAGGAGACGGCTTCCCGCTGGCAAGGCGACGGTTTCGAGCAGGCGGATGGTACCATGCACATCAACAATAGCTTCAAGCGTACGCAGCATGTATCGACCTCCTGTTGCTTTGCTCGCACTCGTTTATTCTACCATCTAGAAAGGCAGTAACCTATCCCCTATGCAATGCAACAACTGTGGTACAGATGGCGCACAAACGCGCTTCATTACACGAATTTATGGTAAAGGCGAGGATCTCCTCGTTATCGAAAATATCCCCGTCATCAATTGCCCCCACTGCGGCGAAAGCTACCTTACTGCTGAAACACTCCATCGCATCGCACAGATTAAGCGTGAACGCAAGCAGCGCGCATTGATGCGATCGGTTGCGGTTGCCGAATTTTGAGGGCAGGAGGTTATACCATAGCCGATAGCCGATAGCCGATAGCCGATAGCCGATAGCCGATAGCCGATAGCC
>RSAS01000076.1:0-32092 GCA_003934145.1 Candidatus Viridilinea halotolerans
CTCTCGGGGGCGGATGTCTACGCCGCCAACCAACTCTTTGCCACCCTTGATCCGACGACGCGCCAGGCCACCCTGCCCGGCGGGCAGACCATCCTGCTCACCGATACCGTCGGCTTTATCCAGAAGTTGCCCACCCAGTTGGTGGCCGCCTTCCGAGCGACCCTAGAGGAGATCAATGAAGCTGACCTCTTACTCCATGTGGTTGATTTAACCCATGCCAATGCCCAAGAACACGCCCAGACCGTCGAGGCGACGCTGACGGAGCTTGGGGTCAGCAAACGCCCGACGCTCACCGTACTCAACAAGGTTGACCTGATGGAAGGCATGACCCCTGAGGCGGTAGGCGGACTGGTGGCCGACATGGGCATGCCCCGCGACTTCGTGGCCGTCTCGGCGCAACGCAACTGGGGGCTTAGCGATCTCCAGGCGCGCATCGAGACGACCCTCGCCGAAACGATGGTTGCGCTTGAGGTCTTGATTCCCTACCAGCGCAACGATCTCGTCTCGCTCTGGCACCAGCGCGGCGTCGTCGATCAAGAGGAGTATGCCAGCGAGGGTACGCACATTCATGGGCGCTTGCCGCACGAACTCGCGGCCCAATTTGCGCGTTTTCGGTGCTAGGGGGTGGTGGGGAGAACCAGGTTCTCCCCACCGCCTTATACCATTCGCTATTGAGCCTATCGTTTTGTCACCCTGAGCGCAGCGAAGGGTCTCTCTTGGTGACCAAAAGAGATGCTTCGCTGCGCTCAGCATGACAGCGCTCAGTGAGCAACCAGATGAGTTTGGCGCTATTACGTATTATACCAATTACCGTTGAACAGTCCGCATAGCGAATCATGCCAAGGCGCATTGGTATGCGGTATGTCCTGCTTGTCACTCGTCACTCGCCACTCATAACTGGTATTAGCCCTTCTGCCCCCGACTCTGGCGCACAATTTCGGCGATCTGCGCGAGGTGGCCAAAGCCATGCGCCAAACCGATGGCGTGACGCCCCACCGCATTCACGCGCGGGCCGCCGGGCCACACCTCTTCCTCAAGCGCCAAGTGGGGCGCGTCGGGCCAGACGGCGAGGCATGCCAACATCATGCGCCGACTCTCTTCGAGGCGCGCCCGCACCTGTGCCAGCGTCGTCACCGTCTCCCACGGCACCTCGTAGCGTGAGCGCCCGTGGAAGGCGACACCCCGCGCCTGCTCGGCGGCTAGAAAGGCTTGCTCTTCACCACCTGCCGTCACATGCACCACCACATGGCCCAACGTCCAAGCGATATGGGCCTCGGCAGCGTCCGCCGCCGCCGGATCGTGCGCACCGGGATCAGTCGGCTGAAAAACCACATCCGCATCGTCGCACTCGGCGATGAGTTCCAGCATGCGATAAATCAACGCATTGGTTTCACGCGTCAGATCATCCTGCGTGAGGTCACCTACCACTTCAGCGACGGTCTTTGTACCTGCAATGACTGGTTGGAGGTCGATCATAGTTAGTCCTTTTTGATGGGAATGGCTACGCCATATACACATTAAGTTAAGCCTCTCGGCGGGGGTTCGGGGGCATGGCCCCCGAAGAATCTCCCCCTTGCGGCAGGGGCTTGGGGCGTAGCCCCAATGACTTTGACGTGACCCTAGCTCCCTCGCACACCATACGACATGGTTAAGGAACTTGGCAAAAACAGCCACAGCGCAACTGCAAACTCGTCGGCGTTGGCTGCGTCTGCGTCCCCGTCGGCGTGTAGTGAGTCACGCGCTGTGCGTGGGGGTCAACCACCACCACATCCATGATCTGGTGGCCCAAATAGAAGGGCGGATTGAGGGTCACGTCCTTATACTCATAGCCCAAGCTCAGCACTTCAATCACCGCAACGGGCAAAAGGGTCAAGGCGGAATCTTGCATGGGCGGTGGCGCGCAAAAGATGGCAATATCGGGCCGTTTTAGCGAACCATCGGGAAAGCGAATGGCAACATCGGCCAAATGGTGGCAACCACAAGGATGTGGCGCAGCGCCATTTGGCTTCAGGGTGGCGCGGATCTGATCAATGATCATCTGGTGGCGCGAGCTGGGCAACATCTCCCAGGTAGAAATGCCAGCGGTACGTTCTAACTTAATGGCCCCGCTGCGCAGCAGTTGTTCAAGCTCTTCGGCAGAGGGCTGGTAGGGGTTGTTCATAAATTTTCCTTTAGGGCCATGCCCCATGCGTAGTAACGTAAGCCCTTAGCGGGCCTGCCGGCGGGGGGGCGGGGGCTTGGCCCCCGAAAAATTCCCCCTTCCGGCGGGGTTTAAGGGGCCTGCGGCCCCTTATGTTACTGCGCATGGGGCCATGCCCCATGCGTAGTAACACTACAATCCTAACCCAAAGCCGCCCACGGCGGCGAGCAGCACGACGGCCCAAGTGGGGATGCGCCACAAATGGAGCGCGGCGAAGGCGCTGAGGGCCAAAGCAACGTCAGACGGGCGATTGATTGCACTGGTGATCACCGGGTTGTAGAGCGCAGCGAGGAGGATACCGACGACGGCAGCATTGATACCCCGCAGCACAGCTTGGGCACCCATCGCGCTACGCAGGCGCGTCCAGAGCGGCAGGCTCGCCCAGATCAGGAGGAATGAAGGCAGAAACATGCCAGTCAAGGCAATGATTGCCCCCAGGATGCCATTAGGTGTCGGGCCGCTCATCGCTCCCAGGTAGGCCGCAAAGCTGAGCATCGGCCCCGGCATCGCTTGGGCCGCCCCATAACCCGCAATAAACTCGGCGCGACTCACCCAGCCCGGAGCAACAACATATTGCTCAAGCAGCGGCAGCACCACATGCCCGCCCCCAAAAACGAGCGCACCAGCCCGAAAAAATCCAGTAAAGAGCGCCAGCGCATGATGGTTGGTCATGGCTACCAAGAGGGGCAGCAATACCAAGCCTGCCAGCAGGAGCAAGCCGCTCGTCCACGAAAGCGCCAGGGGCACATGGATGGGCAGGTGCGCTGTGGGCACGGGCTGCGTTTCGCCCTTCAACCAGAGCCAGCCCGCCACCGCGCCGAGCAGAAGCACCACGATCTGCGTCCATGCCGTAGGCCAGAGCAGCAGCAAGACCGCCGCTGCAATCGCCAAACTGCCACGAAGCGCATCGGGCGTGAGGCTCTTGGCCATCCCCCAGACCGCTTGGGCCACCACGGCCACCGCTACCACCTTGAAGCCGTGCAGCCAACTGACCGTGCCATCGCCGCCCCATGCCATCAGGCCGAACGCAAAGCCCAACATCAACAGCGCCGAGGGCAGCGTAAAACCAAACCAAGCCAACAAGCCGCCGAGCAAGCCCGCCCGTGCCGTGCCAAGCGCAATGCCCATCTGACTGCTCGCCGGCCCCGGCAAGAACTGGCAGAGTGCCACCAGATCGGCAAAGCTCGCTTCGTCCAACCACTTCCGCCGCCGTACCAACTCCTCACGAAAATAGCCCACATGAGCCACCGGCCCGCCAAATGAGGTTAATCCTAAGCGTGTAAAAACGACCAAAACTTCTAGTGGGTTTCCTGGGGGGGAACTGTGTTTATGCATCATAGTCAATAGTGTGCAGTTGTAACTCTGTTTTGCAGCACCTTCGGTGGGGCTTTGGGGGCTTGGCCCCCAAAAAACAATCAAAAATTGGGTTTCTCGGAGGGGCTTCGCCCCTCCGAACCTCCCCGCTTATAGTACCCGCACCCATCACGCAACGGGCAGCCATCTACGCGCCCGTGGTAGTGATCGCGCCCCGCTTGGCGGCTATAGACCCGCCGCGCCGGTGGCCCGTCGCAACGCGGACGACTCAGGCAGTAGCGCACACAGACTTCGTTGATCTGGGCATGAAAATCGGCAAAGAGCGCCTGTTCTTCTGTTCTCTGTTCTCTGTTCTTCTGTTCTACCCGCAGTGCTGTTTCAACGCGCAAGCGCACCTTTTCGTAAGGTTGCCGCCAAATACCCTTGCTCCCCACGCGCTGCTCTTCGTTTTCTGTTCCCTGTTCTTGAAACACCCGCTCAAACAACCGCCGCGTATACTCGTCAATCACAAAGATCGCATGTTGTCCGCCGTAGAGTAGCGTTGTATCACAGGTCTCGTAGCCGATGCGCGGCAGTGCAAGTAGTTCTTGGCGCAAGGGGGCCAGTGGTTGGGCCAGCATCACGGCGGTGTTCCCCTGGTAGCGTTGGGTAATGTGGGCAGCAATGGCGCTCAACCCCGGTGCCTTCTGGCGATAGAAAGCCACTGGCCGGATCAGTTGCCCCAACTGTTCGGTATCAACCGCAGCCAGCGCTGCCGGTTGAAGCAAACCAACCTCAAGCAGCCGCAAGACCGTCTGCTCGACCGCCTCCCAGCGCGTCTGCTGCACCAACACCGCGCCGACCAGGATCTCGAAGGGCGCGTCAGGCCCAAAGATGGGCCACCAAGGACGATAGGCCGCCGCGCCCATCATTGGCCCAAAGTGGGCGTGAAGTTGCTGGTAGATCTTGAGGAGCATGATCACATTTCGTGAAGAAGGGGTGTGTGAGGGAACCAGGTTCCCTCACACACCCCTTCAACGCATAGCCAACTGCACCTGCACAAAGACCGCCACATCGCGCCGCTGGAGCATGCCCACCAAGCGTTCGCCCTCAAGCACTGGCAGCATGCCGGCGGGGGCCACGCTCAGCACCCCGAGCGCATCATAGGCTTCCATCACAGGCGTTAGCGTGTCCACCTTGCTCCGCGGCGTCATCGCCTCCCCCACAAGGCAACTGGCCCACTGGTTGGTCTTGAAGCGGCGCAGATCATTGATCGTCAACATGCCCAACAATTGTGAATGCGTACTATCGGGCGCAGTCTCCACCACCGCAAAGCCCAACTCTGCTTGGCCGAGCATGTAGCGTGCGACAAACTGTTCAAGCGTCAACTCGCGGCCCACGGTGCGAACGTGGTGCTGCATCAGATCGTGTACCGTCACCCCGCGCAGCGCCATTTGCAAGCGCGTCTGACGATGGCTCGCACTAGCGGTACGGTACAGGAAGAGGCCAATCAGCGCCATCCAGAGCGCCGTAAAAGGCTGTTGGGTCAGCCAGGCCACCACGAGGCCGCCCAGGGCCAATGCCCAGCCAAAGAATTTGCCCACCTGCGCCGCACGCCGCGTCGCCAAAAGCGCATCACCGGCCATGAACCAGAGCGCGGCACGCAGCACCCTTCCGCCATCCATGGGGTAACCCGGCAACAAATTGAAGGTCGCCATCACCCCATTCGCCAGCGCAAAATGGGCAGCCAACACCGCCACGGGCGCCACCGCCGCGCCACCGCCATACCCCCACCAGAGCGCCCCGCCAGCCAGTGCCAGCCCAAAACTCACGGCAGGGCCAGCGAGCGCAATCAGCAACTCCGCCCGTGGATTCGGCGCATCACGCTCTACCTCCGCAACGCCACCAAAGGCAAAGAGCGTAATACTATGCACCGGCACCAGCATGCGCAGCGCCACCAGCGCATGGCCCAACTCATGCAACACAATCGCCAAACCAATCAACAGCGCCATCAGCAGCGCCAGCCCCCAGCCCGCCCCACAAAAACTGGCCGTCCCACACGCATAGAGTGCATACACCGGCTGCATCGTCAGCACCAACAACCCAAAAACCACCCCCCAACTCCAGTGGAGCCGAATAGGGATGGTCGCAATGCGCACAATCGTTAGCGTGTGCCGAAACATGCAAAACACCGTCTAGGTGTGAAGGCTAGGGGCGGCTTCGCCGCCGCCCCGCCAAGGGGACGCATGCCTTTGGGGGTTCGGAGGCTTCGCCTCCCCACCCTCAAGGGGACGTAGGGGAACCTGGTTCCCCTACACATCAAGTTACGCCTGTCGGCTGGGGTTCATGGGCGGCTTCGCCTCCCCCGAAAAACTCTTTGTGTTCCGTGTTGACGTGGGGGTTCGAGGGGCCTTGCCGCGGGGGTTTGGGGGAGGCGAAGCCTCCCCCAAGAAAAATCTTTTTGTTCCGTTTTGGCGGCGAAGCCGCCAAAACGGAACAAAAAGCGGAGTTTGGGGCGTAGCCCCCCCAAGGGGTTAGGGGAACTTGGTTCCCCTACTCCCCCTTATGGCCCGCCGCAGGCATATACAACTCCCGCACATAATCGGCCAGCATGCGCCGCATGCTAAAGGCGGGGGCTACACTCGCAATCGCCTCTTTGCAGACCTGCACCCACGCCGTGGGCACATCGGCCTCATTGCGCCGATCGTAGTAGCGATCGGCAATCTCGTGTTCCAACAGGTAGTAGAGCGACTGCGCATCATTCCAATCCTGCTCGTCCTGATTGCTATACTCGCGCTCTTCGCCAATGGCCCAACCATTCTGCCCGTTGTAGGCCTCCGGCCACCAGCCGTCGAGGATGGAGCAGTTGGGCGCACCATTCATGCTGGCCTTCATGCCGCTGGTACCACTCGCCTCGTAGGGGCGGCGCGGATTGTTGAGCCAGACATCCACCCCCTGCGTCATCGCCCGCCCCACGGCCATGTCGTACTCCTCAAGGAAGACGATACGTCCGGTCAGGCCGGGTTGCTGCGCCAACTGATAGACATCCTGAATGAAGTGCTTGCCCGGATCATCCTTGGGATGGGCTTTGCCCGCAAAAATGATCTGGATGGGCTTGCCGGGGCGATTCAGTAGGTGCTTCAGCCGCTCAAGATCCTTGAAGATCAACGTCGCCCGCTTGTAGGTCGCAAAACGCCGCGCAAAGCCAAGCGTCAAAATCCCGTCTTCGAGCAGCGTCCACGACGGCGGCTGCTGCCCTAGGTGGCGATGGTGGGCCGTAATGCGTTCGCGTGCAAAAGCCAAAAGCTGCGACTTCAACTTCTGGCGCGTTGTCCAGAGCACCTCGTCGGGAATCTGGTAAACCTTCTTCCAGACCTTCGGGTCATCCAGGTTATCTTCCCAACTCTTGCCCAAGTAGGCATTGTAAAGCTCGCGCAATTCTGGGGCCAGCCAGGTAGCCGTGTGCACACCGTTGGTAATCGCGGTAATCGGCACCTCATCCTGGCTCTTGCCGGGGTAGAGCCACTGCCACATGCCGCGCGCCACATGGCCGTGCAACTTACTCACCCCGTTGTGGAAGTCGGAACCACGCAACGCCAACGCAGTCATCGCGAAGGTCGGCCCCCACTGCTGCTCCTGGAGCGCAATCTGCATAAACTCATCGCGGGTCAAGCCCAATTGCGGCCAGAAATTCCAGAAGAACTTCTCGATCATCGGCAGCGGGAAGGCATCATTCCCCGCCGGCACCGGCGTGTGGGTGGTAAAGACACACTGCGTCTTGATCTGCTGTAGCGCATCCTCGAAGCTCACCCCCTGCGCCACCAACTCGCGGCAGAGTTCCAGCACCAAGAAGGCCGAATGGCCCTCATTCATGTGCCAGACCGTCGGGTTAAAGCCGAGACGACGCAGCGCACGCACACCACCGATGCCCAACACCAATTCTTGTGAAATGCGCATCTCCTGGTCGCCACCATAGAGCCGCGCCGAAAGCTCACGATCCTGCGAGCTATTGGGATGGATGTCGGTATCCATCAGCAACAGATCCACGCGCCCAACGCGGAATTTGTAGACCTTAGCGTAGATCGTGCGTCCGGGCAATTCCACCTCAACCACCACTTCATGGCCATTGGGATCGAGCGCAGGAATGGCCGGCACATCGGCGAAATTGATCTTGTTGTACTCGGCAAACTGCCAGCCGCTATGATCAAGGCGCTGGCGGAAGTAGCCCTGCGGATAGATAAAGCCGACCGCCACAAAGGGCAGGGCCATATCTGAGGCCTCTTTGACATGATCGCCCGAAAGGATGCCCAGACCACCCGAATAGATCGGCAGCGACTCATGCAGACCAAACTCAGCGCTAAAGTAGGCGATCTGCACATCCTTCGCATCGGGGTGGTGCTTGTGGAACCACGTCTTTTTCGCCCCCACATAACTGTCGAACGCCTTCATCACCGCATCGAAACGCTTGAGATAGTCGGGATCAGCGGCGGCAGCATCCAGCTTGCGCTGGCGCACATCACGCAAGAAGTCTACCGGATTGTGGTAGTCCAACTCCCAGAGGTCGGGATCAATCTGGCGATAGAGATCCTGCGCTTCGGGGTGCCATGTCCACCAAAGATTGTAGGCCAACTCACGCAGACGGGCGATACGTTCGGGGATAGGAGTGAAAAGAATTTCATGTTCCAGACGGATCATGGCGACTCCTCATAACTGGCCATATGCTAGGCCCAATTGCCTAACACGACAACAGGCATGCGTCAAGAACGCTGCCGCGCCCTGCATTGTAGCCGTTGCGGGGGCATCTGTCTAGGATAGTTGAAGACTAAAAGAAAGGGCTTACCATTGCCTTGACGCTGCTGAAAGGAGCGAGTATAATAACTTTAGCACACGATTTCTAATAAAGCAAGGCAAGATAAGCATGTTCTCATTTGCTGAATTTTGTGCCGGTATTGGTGGCTTTCGCCTAGGTCTAGAGAAACTAGGCTGGAACTGTGTCTTCTCTTGTGAGATCGATCCCCAGTGTGAACATACATACAGAGATAACTTCGGACATACCTTTCATGCGTATGACATCGCCGATATTTGCATGGGCGGTATGCCTGCGTTTGATGTTCTCTGCGCTGGATTTCCATGTCAACCTTTCTCCATTGCCGGAAAGCGTTTGGGGTATAAAGACAACAGAGGAAACGTTCTTTTTTATTTGATCGAAATAATTAAATTTGCAAGACCATCAATTGTCTTCTTGGAGAATGTAACCAATTTCATGAGCCATGATCATGGAATAACATTTCAATTACTCAAAGAAGAATTAGCTCAAGCAGGGTACTCTACCTATTTCACTCTCCTTGATAGTTCATTTTTTGGTGTTCCACAACAGAGAAAGCGCATTTATATTGTTGCTTTTCAAGAAAGTTTTAATAATAAATCGTTTGTTTTTACAAAAAAAAGAACCAAATCAACTATATTTCGTCACTTCATTAAACATAACGATTATAGTATTCCTATTTCCGAAAAGTGGCAGGAATATATAGATCTATACACTGGCAAGAAGACCTTAGACCAAATGACGTTTCCTGTCCCTAAGACACGTCAAGCGTTAGAGCGTATCAACGCTGGAGCAAATTTGGATGATTGTGTTTTTCAGTTACGCTCAAGTGGGATTAGGGCCTGTTCTATTGATGCTCCTTTACCCACGCTTGCAGTTAGTCATAGCGGCGGTGGTGCAATGATTCCAGTATATTCAGGTGAGCGACGTCATCTAAACATTGCTGAAATGAAGCGCATTATGGGCTTTCCTGATGCTTATAGCTTCCCAGTTGCGCGAACACATGCAATAAAGCAACTCTCCAATGCGGTTTGCCCGCCAGTTATTGAATCAATAGGCGAGGACATTCAGCGCTATGTACTAACAGAAGATTATGCAGATGAAACGAGCATGTCGCTTCTGCAAACGAGTCTCAATTTCTAGCTAAACAGATTGCATCCTGTCGGTAATATCTTCTCCTGTAGGAAATACTTCTGTTGTCCGCTCTGAAAAGGCTAAAACACATTGCTCACAATGCGGTTGATCGCAAATATTGCATATTTGCCATTTGCTTTTGTTGCAATAGAAACATAAAAGCTGAAAATTCTCTTCACTCTCGCTATCTCCGCCTTTCTCTACTGGAATACGATGATCTATTCTACGCCTTAAACGGTCTCGACTAAAAGAATTCGTCTTTATATCACAGTCTCTCGTTATTTTGGCTCCGCAAAGGTTACACCTATTGGGTAATCGCTGTATAATATCAAGATGATCTTTTAGAAGAGATCTGCGTAATGCTTTTCTAACCGGAAGAAATAGCTTATCATGATCTTCCTGAGCTAACACATAGGTTTGGCTTCGGTTTATACGCAGCCCGCTTGGCTGTCTAATCCAGACAAAGCCTTCTTCGTTCCATAATTCACTAAAGGGTTTATTTGCGTCACTGTAATAATCTTTGAATAGTTTTTCAGGATATTTTCCGTGTAATATTTGTTTTATCTCCAATATTTTAGACGATCCTTTAGCAAGATCACTCTCTGATCCCTCACCGTATTTGATGAGGACAAGCAAAGCAATAATAGTTCTCGCTTTGGTCATCCAAATAATACGCCCATCATTAAAAATAATATCGTAGCCGCTGCCTTTTGCAGATTTTTTGATAACGGCTATTTCTTCAATGTAAATCATGTGTCTGTTTTGCAGTCGCCATGAGAACGAAAAGGGATGTGCGCAGGAAGCATGTACCTACGCACATCCCTTTTCACTATTCAAGGTTGCTCCTAGAGAAATGTACTCCCACCAGTATACTTTGCAACTTGGTTGTCGTATTTATCGGCTGTGACGGCGATGGAAATGATAGCGGACAAAAGTTCGTCAGCGTCTAGACTATCTCCCAAAAGAACATGTTCAAACCATATAGCACGATGGGCGAAATCTAGGCTAAACTTCCCAAATAAAACATTATGGTTTTCTTCAAGAAGAAATCGCGTAAGTTCCAAACTGATATGAGAGATGTTTACAGCCACAGGTGCGAATAATTTTACGATCGTTTGATCGTCTCCCCAACGCAATGGACGAAGAAACACTTTCGTGCTTCCTTGACGGAGAGCAAAATCACCATCACGGTCGATTTCAAAGGATATCTGGTGGCGTCTAAGATAGTGATCAATCGTAGTTCTGAGGTTCGCTACTGCATGGATGGACATGAGAGTTCTCCTTCCTTGGAATCTTGAACTTGGTTAGCAAACTCGCTTGTGTTATTATAAACTACATATTTTCATTGTCAATATGAACACTGACCGTATCACATATCTAGTGGGGATAGTAAAAGAACGGTAAGGGTTCATAAGCAGGTTAGGGTGCGCTCAAAAATTGAGGAAGGGTGCGTGGGAACCTAGTTCCCATACACCCCTCCCTCGCGGTCACACCTCAATTCGTTTCCACCGACCTGCGTGGAAACGCCAGAGCGCCAGCACTGCCTGTAGGGTGAAGTCGGTGGGCATGGCCAGCCATACCCCCGCGAGGCCCAGGTTGAGTGTCCCTACGAGCAAAAAGGTCAGCGGCAGGCGCATCACCCATGTGGTGAGAATGCGGCTCATCAGCGGCCAACGGGTGTCACCGGCACCGCGCAAGGCCCCCAAGATGATGAAACTCACCGCGAGCGCTGGTTGCATCAATCCGGCGGCGCGCCACACTGGCGTAGCGGTCGCAGTCACTCCGGCATCATTGCTAAAGAAGGCCACCAATTGCGCCGGGAAGAAAAACATGAGCGCCCCCAAGAGCGCCATCATCAACCCGCCCTGCCACAGCCCCTCGTAGGCGTAACGTTCGACAAGTTGCGGCTTGCGCACCCCCAAGGCATGCCCCACCAAACGCATTAACGTAACAGGAGTTACGCGGCCGCCTGGCCAGGCGGCCCGCGTAACCCGGTGATCTGCCTCCGGCAGGGTGGAAGAACCTGTTTTTTTGCGGTGTTTTGGCGGCGTAGCCGCCAAAACACCGCAAAAAATGGTTATTTTCCGCGCCGCCGCAGGCGAAAAACGCCGACCGCGTAAGTCCTGTAACGTAAGCGGCCTGCGGCCCCTCAAACCCCATGCGCATTAACTTAAGGGGCCTGCGGCCCCTTAAACCCCGCTGGGAAGGGGAATTTTTCGGGGGCCATGCCCCCGAACCCCCGCCGACAGGCCCGCCAGAGGCTTACGTTAATGGGCATGGGGCCATGCCCCCGCCCCCCCCCGCCAGAGGCGGGAGAGTGCCCCATCCTCCGCCCCCTGCATCTCACGCCCCGCAGCCCGCTCCCCGCCTCACATGGAGCGTAACGCCAACGCATAGAGCGGTGGCAACAAGACATGATCGTAGGCGGGCAGGTAGCGCACCACACTACCGCCAAACCCCTTCTTGA
Source organism: Candidatus Viridilinea halotolerans (assembly GCA_003934145.1). Lineage (GTDB taxonomy): Bacteria > Chloroflexota > Chloroflexia > Chloroflexales > Chloroflexaceae > Viridilinea > Viridilinea halotolerans. The sequence goes on from RSAS01000076.1 coordinate 11,920, forward strand.
AGCGATAGACGCCTTGGAGCGGGTCGGTGGCGGCGGTGGCTTCGAGAGCGGCGTGAGTGGCAGGATCAGGGGCGGCGACGGCGCGCCCGAGAGCATCGGGAATGCCCCAGAGGTCGTAGTAGCTACAGCCAAGACTGCGCGCCCAGCGCATGGCTTCCCAGGCGAGCAGGTGGTTGGCCCCGCTCCGTAGCCCCGCTTCTGCGGCCCCACTGTAGAGATAGAGGCCAGCGTGCGCATCGGCAAAGACGAGATGGGCGGCGACGGTTTGCCCATTCAGTTCGGCAAGGAGCAGGCGGGCTTGGGGTTGAAAGCGCTGCCATGCCGTCTGGTAGTAGGCGGCACTATGCACGGCGAAACCGGCACGTTGGCCCGTCGCTTCCATAATAGCTTGGAAGGTGCCAAGATCGCTGCTGCTGCCCACCCGCACATGGACACCGTTGCGTTCAGCGCGGCGGATGTCGGCGCGGTGGCCTTTGGAGCAGTTGGCGAGCAGACTGGCTTCGGGTTGGTTGAGGTCTACATGGATGCTACTGCGCGGCTGAATGGTTGCGGCGGGGTGCAAGCCTTGCAGCAGCAGCCAAGTGTGGAAGCCATCAGCTTGGGGATCGTGTTCTAGCAGGGGGGGTTCGAGGCGCAAAAAGATGGCACGGGCGCGCCGAGCGACGCGGATGATGCCGTTGAGCAGCAGGTGGTTGACTGCTGGCGCACTGGCGAAGAGGGGGCCACGCGGCGTATAGGCGAGGCTCAGCCCGTAGCGCGAGCGCAGGAGCAATTGCGCACCGGCAAGCAATGCGCCATGCCCATCACAGACAGCCAAGTGGCGCACCCGCCAACCAAAGCCGGCCTTGAGCTCACCCCAGTGGCTCTGTTGGAGCAGATTGCCGTGGGGATGTGCCTGCACAAAGGCGTCCCATGCCGTGCGGCTTGGCTCTAGGAGGGCGAGGGGTGTGGTTGTTGCTGCGTGGATTTCTTTGGTGATCATGGCGTGGCAAATTCGTGGCATGGCCCATGCGCATTAACTTAAGGGGCCTGCGGCCCCTAAAACCCCGCCGGAAGGGGGGATTTTGCGGGGGCCATGCCCCGCCCCCCCACCGACAGGCCCACCAGAGGCTTAATGTAATGCGTATGCCAATGGCATTCACATCACCTATCCGTGGTTCCTAGCTTCAATGTTCTGTCCACCCATAGCCGTTCGCCATGGTTACTCCCTGGCGGGGCTACCCTAGCGGCGTAGCGCATGACGCTGGCGTTCATTGCGGCAAGATCGCCGAAGAGCATCCCGATCTGGCTGCGATAGGCGGCAATGGCGGCGAGCTTTTGAGCCAGGGTGGCATCAATGGCATGCGCGATTGGCATAAACGCCGTTTGGTTGCCTAATACTGCTAAGCGATCTTCCAATGCGCCAGGGGCAGCGACGTAGGGAAAATCTTCGTAGTAGGCTACGATGATCCCTTGACTGGCCAGAGTATGCGCCGTCTGATAGGCAATCTGATGGTCAACATGGTTGCCTATGGCGAGCGGGGCGTAGAAAGTGGCGCTGGGGTAGCGCGTGGCAAGCTCGGTCAGTGGGGCTTGCAACTGGGCTTCTAGGGGATCGGTGGGGGCGATGCGACCAAAGAGGCGCTCATTGCTCGTATAGGCCTCGGGCATGCGATAGATCGCATCAAGGTAGTCAAGGTCTTCGCGCTCTGCGGCGAGCAGTGCGAGGGCTTCCGTATCCTCAGCGCGGCGCAGGCGCACCACCTCGGCGTGGGGCAATGCCCAGCGTGCATGCATGTTTGCCACGAAAGGGCTGAAGGATGCGTTGACGGGCGGGCTACCACTACACAAAGTAACCACGAGTACGGCGTGGCCTTGCGCGGTAAGGTGGGCAATCAGCCCCCCACACGAGAGCGCCGCATCGTCAAGATGGGGCGAAAGAAAGATGTGGCTGATGCGCATCAAGGTACGCCTTCGGCTGGGAGCAGAGGAAGGGTGCGCGAGGAGACTAGGTTCCCTCGCACACCCTTCCTCTGCTCGGCGGAGCGATTACGGATCAATATCCTCGAGGCTCAGTTCCGCGAGGGCATCCTGGGCAGCTTGGCGGCGGGGGAGATCGGCGGAGCGGGCGAGGCGGGTGAGAATGCGTTTGGCATTGGGGCCGCCGACCTGCCCAAGCGACCAGATGGCGGCCAAGGTGATCTCTAGATCGTCATCATCAACGAGGGGCAGCAGGGCAGAGAGCAGCGGGCGGCCATCTTCCGCCAGTTCACCGACGGCACGGGCAGCCTCGTAGCGTAGCGCAGGGGCGGGGCTCTGCAATTCACGTTGGATATAGGGAATCCATGTGGGGCGCATCGAGCGGCCCATCGCGAGAATGGCGCTCTCGCGCATCGCCAACTCATGGTGAGCATAAGCGCGGCCAATTTCGGCTTGGGCTGTAGATGAATTGGCGCAGTAACCCAGGCCCTCAATGGCACGACGGCGCACATCAAGGGGCTGCTCAGGATCAGTGGCAACGCGCAACAGATCGTCGTGCAGACGCTGGCCCGTGCTGGCGGGCAATTCACCCACTTCAGCGCGATAGACAAAACGCGCCAGAGCGACAGCGGCAGCGGCGCGTACGGGCCCATCCTCATCGTCGAGCAGGGCGAGCAGGCGATTCATCGTCTGTTCGCTCTCGTCCTCCCAGAGGCCAGTAATTGCCGCTGCGCGCACACTCTGATCGGAATCACTGAGGCAGGCACGCAGCACAGAGCGAAAATCGAGGTCAACGTTATCTTCGCTCAGTTGATCAAGCTCCTGCACCACAGCAAGGCGACGTTCGGCGGGGAAGTGGTGCCAAAGCTGTAAAAAGACCCTCAGGCCCTCGTGATCGAGGGCCGCGAGGAGTTTCAAATCGGCGTGAACCAGTGGCCGCCCCAAGTCACCGAGGGGGGCCAACTGGGTTTCCAGCGTGGTCATAGCCTTATACCAGTGGCAAGCGGCGAGTGACAAATGACGAGCAGGGCATGCCGCATACCAATACCAATATGCGGCATATTCCAAGGTACTTGGTATTACTCATCATCATCGGCGTAGCGTACACCGTAGCGCCGTCGGGTCGGTTGGGGATCAAGCGGCAGATCAGACTTTTGCATATCATCCTCTTCATCCTCGTCATCATCAGCGGTATTGATGGCTGGGGTAAAGAAGAAGGCACCGGGATTGGCGTCATCGGCGATGAACTGCTCATTCTGAGCAATCAGATGTTGCATGAGCGCACATGTACCGGGGCGCAGCACGTTAAAGGCAGTGAAGATATCATCAAGGCTAAGAGCATAACGCGGCGCTTCACGGGTGCCAATCTGTTCACCCATAACCTCAGCGACGTGTTCAAGGAGCATCTCGGCCTTGCGGCGCTCGCCCATGGGGAAGGACTTGAGGCGGTTGAGACGTCCAAAGCGGGCTTGGATGGGAACGACATCGGGGTTCACGGTGGAGTAGTAGGTCAGGTTGGTGAAACCGAGCTTATTCTTCTTCTCGTCAAGGGTGAGGATACGCTCCTCGCGCTCTTCGGCCTCTTCATAGCTAATACTAAAGAGGTGGGGTTCATTACCCCGCGTCAGCGTAATGACGGCGCCGGGCACGAGGTGTTCGTGGAAGAACTCCTCAAGCCCTTGCAGCCAACCACCACGATTGCCGGTGGGGTAGCGCACTTCGACGAGGGTGGTGGTGTAGTGTTGAGGCGAATCGAAACGCAAGACGGAACTGCGCTGATCGACCAGTGCCGGCTTGGGCAACAGGGCTTGGAGGCTCGCATTCAACGGCAGAACGCCATACTCCCAGGAGAAGAAGGGCAGAGTTAGGGTCATGCTGCCTTCGACGGCAATGCGTTCGAGATCCTCGTGTTCGGCACTATCGTCAAAACCCTCAACGAGATAGGAGGTTAACTGGCCCATTTCGGCGGCCTTGATGCGCTTCCCACCGATAGCGGGTAAGCCCTTCGCCGACCAGAGATTGACGCCTTCGACGCCAACGAACTCAAAATCCTTTTCGCGATAGAGGCGATAGTTAATTGAGAAGAGCCAGCCTTCATAATCGGACTGGCGGGCGTTATGGTAGAAGACATCAGCAATGAGTTCACTGTCGAGCAGAGGCTCACCGCGCTCGGTGATATAGTCACGAATCTTGCGCAGATCGTTCTTGCCCAAGTTAATCACATTAGCATCAGGAAAGAAACGCGAACCAAAGCTCACAATGCGGCGCAGGGGATCTTGCTCAATCTTCTCATTGAGCGCCTGGCGCAGGAGCGAGCCGTGTTCGGCAATGATCTCATCAATGGGACGTCGGAGATCAATGCTCATGCCGTCGGGCAAGGTAAAGACGGCTGCGCGCTCGTAGAGCGGACGGGGCGCGGGCGGCGCAACTTCAGGCTCCGGAGCAGGCGGTGGCGCAACCGCGACGGGCTCGACCACAGGTGGCGTTGGTAGTTCAGCCACGACTGGCGCAACTTCAGGTTCGGGGGCGGCAACGAACTCCGGCTCAGAGATCTGCACAGGCTCAGCGGCAACCACTGGTTCGGGCAATGCCGCAGGCAACTCCGGCTCGACAAGCAGTTCATGTTCCGCCACCAACTCAGGGACTACCTCAACCTCAATGGGCACGTCAGACTCAAGGGCAACGGGAGCCACCTCCATGATGGAATGGCCCTCAGCCTCTTGATCTTCTGCGGCAAAGACCTCGTTGGCCTGTATCTGCCAATAGTCGGAGATAAAGACCGGTTCAACGGTCGTAATTGCAGGACGCGAAGTCGAAACCACCACACTAATATCATCCACCGGCAGGGGGTAATCGGGTTCGTGGAGGCGCTGCTTAAAGCTATGGGTATCGGCATCATTACGGGGCACATAGGCACCCTGACGGGAAGTAACGAAGATGACTTGATCGTCAAGTTGTTCACGGATGAAGCGTGCATCATCACGCAGAGCAGCATCAAGCGCAGCGGCCATTGCGGCCTCGTCGCGCTGATGGGTCTGGGCCATGAACGTTGTGAGGTTGGCGAGCGACTGACGGATGGGTGCATCAAAGGCAAAGAGCGAGCCTTGGGCCACCATCAGGCGAAAGATTTCATCGGCCAGCGCATGCTGGTCGGTAGCCTCCAAAGGTGGGGCGGCGGTCATTCGCTATCCTCCATCACCAGCTTGCTAAGAATCACGAGGTACTGGCGTAGTAGTTCATCAATATCTTTGGGCTCACCCGACGAGCGCAACCATTGCAGGAGCTTATCGGTCGCCGTTTCGCCGAAGGTTATCATCTTGGCGTCCATCAAATCCCCCTAAAGCACTACGAAGCAGAGAGGAATTCCTCCCTGCCTAGCTGGTGCGATCTTTCTGTTTGCGTGATTATAGCATGTCTTTGTTGGTCTGTGCAACGTCACCTCCGGTGGAGGGTTTCTTCAACGTCGTTGGGGCTGCGCCCCAAACTCTCTTTTTTCTTGCTTTTTGGCGGCTTCGTCGCCAAAAAGCAAGAAAAAATTCTTCGGGGGAGGCGAAGCCTCCCCCGAACCCCCACCGGGAGGCGTAACGGGGCGAAGCCGCCAAAAAGCAACAAAAAAAGATATGCGGGGGAGGCGAAGCCTCCCCCGAACCCCCACCAGAGGGATGTGGGGAACACGGTTCCCCACATCCCTTTAATTGGACAAGCTATCCAAGGCGGTGGCAATCGCGCCAATGCTCACGCTATCGGGGCCAAGGATGGAGGCGACGACAGGGAGGGGGCGGACGAATTGGGGGGCGATGAAGTCGTTGACTTTGGCACTGATGGCTTGGACAAAGGCTTCGCCGCCGATACGCACTACGATGCCGCCGAGCACGATCATGTCGGGATCAATGAGCGCTACCGTTTGGGCACAACGGGTGGCAATGAGGTCAATCGTCTCTTGGACGACCTTCGCGCCGACGCTTTGGTCGGTAAAGAGGGTCTCTAGGTTCGTCGTGGCAAGGCCATAGTGGGCGGCGCGGTTGAGCATGCCGCTAATGGAGACCAACTCTTCGAGCATTTCGGGGCGGCCAGTGCCGTCCCATCCATGGCCAACGACGGCGTGGCCAATTTCGCCAGCGGTGGAACTCGCACCGTGGTAGAGGTGACCATTGAGGACAAGGCCACCACCGACACCACTGCTGAGGTGCATGTAGAAGAGGTGTTTGTGACCTGCTCCGGCTCCAAAGGTTGCCTCAGCAAGGGCGATCAGATTGGCGTCGTTATCAATCAGGGTGACGGCATCAAAGGCCTGTTCGAAGCGATCTTGGAGGGGAAAATTCTCCCAGCCGGGCATGCGGGGCGCAAGGCGCACCACGCCATAGCGGCGATCTACCGGGCCACTAAAGCCGATCCCGACGCGCACGAGGCGATCAGTAGCAACTTCGGCGGTGGTGAGCAGATCTTGGGCCATGGTAATGGCGTGTGCCACAAGCTCATCCGGGCTACCGCTGGCAAGCTGGGCGTGGGTCGTGTGGAGGGTGTGGTGTTGCAGATCCACAAGGGCGGCGCGCAAGCCGTAACTGCCGAGATCAACGCCAAGGATGTAGCCCTGGTTGCCGAGCATGCCCCAGCGATTTTGGGCCAAACGATCCTGAATCAGCGTCTGCAATGCGGCCATCATTGGCCTCCTTTCTTGCACAGCGGGCAGCGGTGGGGGGAATACCCCTTAGGGAAGGATACAGGAGCTAGGAAGTAGGGATGAGGCATCAGAATGCTCTGGATGCGCCCAAACTGTAAAATAGTCTGAAACCATCCCTTAAGGGTTGATTATAGCATACCCTCTGCTGATGAGACGGGAATGCGGGGTGACCGTTACCCCTTGGGGACATAAAGTAACTACGACATCTCTGTAGCATGCGTGCCACTTGTAGGGTAGAATGTGAGGGTGTGACCCCGTTTACCCGTCCGGTGGTGCAATTTGATGCTTGAGCCTCCCGATCAGTCCGCCCCAGAGCCACAGACTGCTGACGAAGATATTATGCGCCGCATGCGCTTTTTTTCGCTTGCCCATGAGTTACTGGCTACGACCGATCTGGATGGCCACTTGCGTGACATGAATCAGGCTTGGGCCAGTTGCTTGGGGCTGAATCTAGCAGATCTGGTGGGCGTTGCGTTACCGTCGCTGCTGCATCCCGAAGATCAACTGTGCGCAAGTGAAGCTTTTAGCTGCAATGCCCCAACGCAAGGGGTTGTTCACTTTGAGGCCCGTTGTGCCAGCGCAACGGGTGAAATCTGCCTGATTGCTTGGAGTCTCTCGCGTGATCCACAGGGGCAGATCTGCTATCTCATCGGGCGCGATATAACTGCACAGCGTCAAATGGAGCGCGCCCTGCGCGAGAGCGAATTGCGTTTCCACCAACTGGTTGATGCCTCGCTTGATGCCGTCTGCGTCTTGGATGTGCGTGAAAAGCGGGTTCTCTTCTTTAATCGCGCAGAGTTCTGCGGCTATCGCCAAGATGAGTTGGGCATGGCAGCGCTCGACTACATCCACAGCGATGATCGCCAGCATGTCCGCGATCACTACCGGCGGCTGTTTCTTCGTGGCCTTGAGGCGACTGGCGCGCATGTGATCGAGTATCGCTTCTGGCGGCGCGATGGTGGCCTTGAGTGGATTCATAGTCGTTCGACGGTGCTGGGCTGTGACCATGATGGCATGCCGCGTCAAGTCGTCGTGATGCTGCGTCTGATCACGGATCGCAAACATTCGCAACAACTGCTCGATTATCAAGCCCACTACGATCCTGTCACTGGCTTGCCCAACCGTTTCGCCTTTACCGACCGTCTGGAGCAGCAGGTGGTGGCCGCCCGTGCCGTCGCGAACACCTTTGCGCTCTGTATGATCGATCTGGATCACTTTAGTCAGATCAATGATTCGCTCGGTCATACTGCGGGCGATGAGGTGCTGGCTCAGGTCGCCGATCGTCTGCGCCAGACCCTCGGCCCCACCGATCTCCTCTCGCGCCTGGGAGGCGATGAGTTTGCCGTGATTCTGCAAGAAGCCCCAAGCGCCGCGCAGATCGCCCAAACCGCCCTGCGCCTCTTGGCTATGTTGGAGGAACCGATTACGATAGGGAGTCACGAGCTTTTTGTCAGTGCCAGTATGGGCATTAGCCTCTACCCCAGCGATGGCCTTGACGCTACGACGCTGCTGAAGCACGCCGATAGCGCTCTCTACCGCGCTAAAGCGACCGGACGCAATGGGGTGAGTTGGTTTGTGCCCGAGCTTGGGCGGGCAACCTTGGCACGCCTCGAACTGGGCAACCAACTGCGCCGAGCGATCACCCAGCGCCAGTTTGAGCTGCACTACCAACCCCAGATCTGCCTCGCCACCGGACGGGTGATCGGCGTCGAATCGCTTATTCGCTGGCACCACCCCGAGCGCGGCTTGCTGCCCCCCGGCCAATTCATTCCCGTCGCCGAAGAGAGCTACCTGATGTCGCGCATCAGCGCTTGGGTGCTCCAAGAGGCCTGCCGTCAGGCTGCAGCTTGGCACCATGCCGGCTACCCGCGGCTGCGCCTCGCCGTCAATATCTCGGCGCGCCAGTTTGAGCGCGATGACGTGATCCAACTCGTCTCGGCGGCCCTCTGGCAGAGCGGCTTTGATCCTAGTTGGCTCGATCTCGAAATCACCGAGAGCGTTCTGATGCACGATCCCGAAGGCAGTGCGCGGCGCATCATTCAACTGCGGGCAATGGGGGTGCGCATTGCAATTGATGACTTTGGCACGGGCTATTCATCCCTAGCCTACTTGCAACGCTTCCCGGTTGATACGCTCAAGATCGATCGCTCCTTTGTTGCCGCCCTCGGCAACGATTCCGAAGTTCAACGCGGCCCCTCCGCGCTCATCCAAGCGATCATCGCCTTAGCCCACAGCCTGCACCTCACCGTCGTCGCCGAAGGGGTCGAAACCCCCGCCCAACACGCCCTCCTGCGCGAACTGGGCTGCGACGAAGCCCAAGGCTACCTCTTCGCCTACCCCCTGCCCGCCGATGATCTGTGGGCGATCGTGCAGACGTTAGGGGTGGGGATAGCTGATAGCCGCTAGTACTACCTCCGGCGGGGGTTTGGGGGCTTGGCCCCCAAAAAACAACCACCATGGTGTTGCTCGGAGGGGCGGAGCCCCTCCAAACCTCCCCAAAACCGATTGCTGGGGCAAGCCCCAAACCCTCTTGTTGTGTCGTTTTGGCGGCAAAGCCGCCAAAACGACACAGCAAGAGGCTTACGGAGTTTCACTATGTCCTTTCGTGTTGTTGCCCCCTACCAACCTAGTGGCGACCAGCCCGAGGCGCTTGCCCAACTTGTGGCGGGTGTGCAACAGGGCTTGCGTCAGCAAACCCTGCTCGGCGCGACGGGAACAGGTAAGACGGCGGTCATGTCTTGGATCTTTGAGCAGGTGCAGCGCCCCACGCTAGTCCTGGCCCATAATAAGACCCTCGTGTCGCAACTTTGGGCGGAATTTCGCGATTTCCTGCCCGATGCGGCGGTCGAGATGTTTATCTCCTACTACGATGAGTATACGCCTGAGGCCTATGTGCCCGCGAAGGATCTCTATATCGAGAAGGAGGCGTCAATCAATGAGGAGATTGATCGCCTGCGCCACGCCGCGACCCAGGCGCTGCTTACGCGCCGCGATGTCTTGATTGTCGCTTCGGTTTCGGCGATCTACGGCTTGGGTTCGCCCCACGACTACGGCCAAGTGATGCTGAGCCTGCGCCAAGGGGAGGTGCGCAACCGCGATAAATTGATGCGCCAGTTGCTCGATCTCCAGTTTGAGCGCAACGACATTGATTTTCACCGGGGCACGTTTCGCGTGCGCGGCGATACGCTTGATATTATGCCCGCCAATAGCGAGACGGCGCTGCGTCTGGAGTTCTGGGGCGATGAGTTAGAAAAGATCAGCGAGTTTGATCCGCTCACCGGCGAACTGCTCGTTGTGCGCACCATGGTCGAGATCTACCCGGCCAAGCACTTTGTCACCACGAAGGAGCAGCTCGCCGTCGGGGTGCAGAGCATTCAGGGTGAACTCGCTACCCGCTTGCACGAGCTCGATGCTGACGGCAAGGTGCTGGAGGCGGCGCGCCTCAAACAGCGCACGATGTACGATCTGGAGATGCTCTCCGAGGTAGGGTACTGTTCGGGCATCGAGAACTACTCGCGCCACATGGATGGCCGTAGCCCCGGCCAGACGCCGTGGACGCTGCTTGACTATTTCCCCGATGACTTTTTGCTCTTTGTGGACGAGAGCCACATTACGCTGCCCCAGGTGCGCGGCATGTACTTGGGCGACCGCCAGCGCAAACAGACGCTGATAGATTATGGCTTCCGTCTGCCTTCGGCCCTCGATAATCGCCCGCTGCAGTTTGAAGAATTTAGCCAACATCTCTACCAGGTGATCTACGTTTCGGCCACGCCCGGCCCCTTCGAGCGCGAACAGAGCCAGCAGACGGTGGAGCAGATCATTCGGCCTACCGGCCTGATCGATCCGGTCATTCTCGTGCGGCCCACCCAGGGCCAAGTGGACGACCTGATCGCCGAGGTACGCCAACGTACCGCCAAGGGCCAGCGTGCCCTCGTTACCACCCTGACCAAACGCATGGCCGAAGATCTGGCCGACTATCTTAAAGAGATCGGTATTCGCACGATGTACCTGCACGCCGATATTGACACTATCGAGCGTGTTGAAATCCTGCGCGACCTGCGTTTAGGCGTGTATGATGTCGTCGTAGGCATCAACCTGCTGCGTGAAGGGCTGGATCTGCCGGAAGTGAGCCTCGTCTGCATTCTAGATGCTGATAAAGAGGGCTTCTTGCGCTCGGAGACATCCCTGATCCAGACGATTGGCCGGGCGGCGCGCCACATTGAGGGCACGGTGATCATGTATGCCGACAAGCAGACCAATTCGATGCAGGCGGCCATCAGTGAGACGCAGCGCCGCCGCGATATTCAACAAGCCCACAACCTGCGCCACCAGATCACGCCGGTGGGCATCAGTAAAGGGGTGCGCGACCTGACTGATCGCATGCGGCGCATGGCTGAAGAGCGCAGCGCCTATCAGGTCAATGCGCCCGCCACGCCCGCCCTGGCCGCAATGCCACGCGACGAATTGCAAAAGCTGATCAAAGATCTCGAAAAGCAGATGAAGCAGGCCGCACGCGATCTGCAATTTGAACAAGCCGCAACCTTGCGCGATCAGATTGTGGAATTGCGCAAGACGCTTGCGTTGGAATGAAAAATGGCAGTCCAAGTCTGGATCGGCGAAACGCCAGAACATCCCAACGAACGCCGGGCGATCATGGCCCTGGCCAATGGCCTCCACGAGATGGAAGGTCTCTATTTGGTGCTGGCCAATTTTAGTGTGGGCGGACGCACCGTGGATATGGTAATTATCAAGCACGATGCGATCTTTATTTTAGAATTAAAACATTGCGATGGCAGAGTCTTAGGCAGTGTGAACGGGCCATGGTTTGTCGAAGGGCGTAACGGTGAACGTAAACGGCTCAATCCGGGGCGCAAGAATCCTTACAACCAGGTCATTTCCTATTTCCATGCGCTGACCAATTTCCTGAATGAACATCGGCGCGAATTTCTCTCGGCGCAGAAGACGAGTGATATTGATTTTCGTACATGTAAACGTGCAGTCGTTATCGCACCAAATATTGAAGCAGATAGCGACATTGAACTCGATTGGAAGGTAGAACTCAAGGGGCTAGATGAACTTCCGGCCTACCTGATCACCGAACGCTCCTCCGAGATTCAGTTGAGCGAAGAGGAGATGCTGGCGATTCCACAGTTGCTTCACTGCACCGCGTGGCACGAGATCAACACCGTGCTACGCGGCGTGGTGCCCGATCCGGCGGGCATGGCCGATCCTTTGGAAGAGATTACGCTGAGCCGACCAGTGCCGCCGCCGCAAGCGCAACCCGTAGCCGAGGCGGCAGCGCCGCCCATGCCAGCGCAACCCAGCACCACCCGGCGCACCATCGGCGCGGTCGTCCTCACCATTACGACCATACTACTCTTGGCCCTCGTGTTGCGTCCGGCGCCAACCCTACCCGTCGCCGATGCGCCCGCACGGCTGCCCGACGTCACCAGCGTAGCGACGAGTGAGCCGCTGCCGATCCAAGCCCTTGGTGCCACCACCCACTGCCAGTGGACAGGCTACCAACTGGTGGCCAAACGCTACGATCCCGCCACGCGCAGTTGGGTCAGCGTCGCCGAGGGTGGCGCAACTCCCGAACTCATTATCGCCCTTGAACAGATCACCGCCTGTACGGGCAATATCAAGCTTACATGGAGCGTGCAAAACAACTGGGATCGCCCCGTCGAGTTTTCGCTCCAGGCGGCCAACATTCGCATCAGCGACGGCTTGGGCAACGAATACCCGCTCGACGACAGCGCCGCGACCTCGGCGACGCTGGTCGTTGCGCCGGGCAACCAAGAGCGCGGCAGCGCCACCGCCAAGCGCCCACTGAGCAGCAGCGCCACCTCATTGCTTGTGCGCCTGCACGAACAGCCCTTTGGCGAGGCGAGTTTTGTGGTAGCGTTACAGCCGTAGGCGGGCGTGGGCGAACCAGGTTCGCCCACGCCCGCTCATAAATCCTTCGGCGTTAAACCAGTATGTTTGGCGATACGGGCCAACATGCATGGGCCGATTTCCTCGTCATCGTGAAATGCGAAGACCACATCTGACCAGTCTGGATGGGCTAAAATACATAGTTCTTCAGATAATGTTTCTGGAACCTCCAGGATGGTGGGTGGGGTTTTAGGGGAGGGCTTCGCCCTCCCCTAGCCCCTCCCTTCCAGATTCTTTTTCTGAAGGACTATAGCCGTTCTGCCAGCACACGTAGCGCCAACGCCTTGGCGCGTGCAACCGCTTCTTCGCGCGTTGTGCCATAGGCGAGAACTCCGGCCAGTTCAAGGATCTCGGCAATCCAACGCTGGTCGGTTTCTTGTTCGGTTTCAATCGTAAAGGTCATGTGCTGCTCCTCTTTTACGCACCCACATGAGCAAACTGCTCACTATTGGCCCGGCCATGGCGCAGCAACTCTTTGGCGAGGCGCAGCGCACGCAGCCCTTCTGCACCGCTGACTTTGGGCGGGTGCAGGCCGCGCACGGCGTTGCCGAAAGCGCGCAACTCTTCGAGCAGCGGCTCGCGGCGCGGCACCTTCTGGCGAATCACGCGCCCTTCCGTCACGCCGATGCGCGCCAGATCCTGCCACTGTTTGCTCTGGCAAGAATCGTTCTCGTAAAACGTGAGATCCTGGGTCAGATAGTTGGCGACAAACATGCCCTGCTCGCCAATGATGCTCAACTCGCGGATCTTGGTAGGCGTGAGCCAATTGATGTCTACGTTGCCCAAGACACCATTCTCAAAGCGTAGAATCGCACTAAAAATATCCTCGTGGGTCTCATGAATGTGGCGGTGCAATTCGACATGCATGCGCGTAATCGGCATTTCCAGGAGGTAACTGAGAATGTCCATCTCGTGGGTGGCGAGGTCAATGATCACCCCGACATCCATGATGCGCGGCGGGAAGGGGCCGACGCGGCGCGCCGCCACTTGGTAGATGCGCCCCAGTTCCTGATCAACGAGTTGCTGCTTGAGAGCGATGATCGCCGGATTGAAGCGCTCGATGTGGCCCACGGTCAGCACCACGCCAGCTTTATGGGCGGCATCAATGATTGCTTGGCCCTGTTCGAGCGTGGCTGCGATGGGCTTCTCGATCAGCAGCGCCACGCCACGGGCGATCACGGTTTGGGCCACGGTAAAGTGTTCAGCCGTAGGCACGACCACCGAAACCATATCGAGTTGCTCTTGCTCCAGCATGGTTTCATAGTCGCTATAGGCCTTGCAGCGGTAGATGCCGCCGACGCGTTGGGCCGTCGCCGCATTGGCATCACACACGGCAACAAGGTCAATATCCTCCATCCCGGCATAGACACGGGCATGGTTGTAGCCCATACTACCTACCCCGATCACTGCGGCACGAAGTGGTTGAGACATCGTCGATCTCCTTATTCCTCTTTTTCGTTGCGTATGGGGGGTGTGACCAAAATTTGTGGGGCTGCGCCCCCCTGCCGGGCGGGGGAAGGATGCGAGGGAACCAGGTTCCCTCGCGCACCCATCCCAAGCCCTACGTGGGGGAGCGGGCGCACGGCCCCCGAAGATTTCCCCCCTGCCGGGCGGGGGAAGGATGCGAGGGAACTAGGTTCCCTCGCGCACCCTTCCCAAGGCATCCCCCCCCGCAAATCTCCTTAAAATGCCCCGTGGCCCGAAATCACCACCTGGATGGTACGCAAAATGATGTGGAGATCGAGCCAGAGCGAATAGTTGCGGATGTAGTGCATATCAAGGCGGACGCGATCTTCGTAGCCGAGGTTGCTGCGCCCGCTAATCTGCCAGAGGCCGGTGAGACCGGGACGTACCGTGAAGAGGTTGTGGCGCCAGCGTCCGAAGAAGTGAACCTCATCAACGGTAATCATACGTGGGCCGACGATACTCATCTGACCGAGCAACACATTAACCAACTGGGGCAACTCATCAATGCTCGTGCGACGAATGAAGCGCCCCAACTTGGTGGTACGCGGGTCGTCCTTCAATTTGCCATGCTGCTTCAACTCGCGTTGCTGTTCGGGGGTAAGCAGTGCATCGCCTTCAACGCGCATTGAGCGAAACTTGTAGGCATCAAAGGTCTTATTGTCCACTCCCATCACCCGGCGGCGATGAATAATGGGCCCAGGGCTATCGAAGCGAATCCAGATGGCGATAACCAGCAAAAGCGGACTCAGGCAGAGCAGACCGCCGAAGGCACCAACTCGATCAACCACCGCCTTGATGAAGGCACGTGCACCACTGATGCGCGTCTTGCCCAAGTTGAGCAGCGGCACCCCGCCCAGTTCGCGCACATGCACTCCGATTGTGAGAATCTCGAAGAGGCCGGGCGCCAGCAAAACATTAAGCCGCTTGAGCGTCTCCATGGCGCCGTAAATGGTTGCCATGCGTTCACGCACCAGGGCGGTGTCGGTGATAATCACCGTATCCACTTCCAGATCTTTCACGATTCGTTCAAAATCACTGACCGCACCAATGACTTTCTTACCTGGAATAATCTGCGTATCCAGCGGCAATTGATCATCAACAAAACCCACAATGTTGACACCACTAATCGGCGAGTTGTTAAGCTGATCTGCAATGATGCGACTCTCGGCATTCGCCCCCAAAATCAACAAATTCTGCTGCAACTTGCCGCGACTGCGCATACGATAGACGGTGCGCCGGGCACCAAAGCGCCAGAGGATGGTCAAGGAGAGCGTCGCGATCCAGGCGATAATCAGCCAGCCGCGGGCAATCAAAAAGTCGGGTTGAACAAAGGTGATCATGATCACCAAGAGCATACCCAGCGAAGAGGCGTTAAAGATACGCTCATACTCTTGGGTGCCGCCGAAGAGGTTGCGCGGATCGTAGAGGCCATAGAACCGGAAGAGGAGTAGCCAAGTCGGGACGAGGATAGCGATAAGGGCGGCGTAGAAGGCAGTACGCGCACTGCCTTCATTAGAAAATTGCCATTCAAATTGAAAACGCATGAGATAGGCAATACCAAAACCACACGTCAGCACAAACATATCACCAAGTGCGAGTCCACTCAATACTTTGCGCATGTCGCGCCGCCGTTCCTCGTCTCTGGCTGTAGGCTGCATAGTGGTTGTCGTTTTTATGACCTGGCTACTCATAATTCGGCCCTATTCTAGGGTGAGGCTAGGGGAGGGCGAAGCCCTCGCCCATACGTATGAAGCTTAGGGCTACTACCCTAAAAACTCGCTGATGGGACAAGCCCCAAACCCTGTTTTTTTGTTGTGTGTTGGTGACTTTGTCGCCAACACACAACAAAAGGCGTTGTTAGCGCACATACGTCCTCGGCGCGGGCCGCTGGCTGAGCCTGTCGAAGCCACAGGCTCGCTAGCTGAGCCGGTCGAAGTCGGCGAGCCGCCCCCTTGCAAGCCCAAGGCTTTTTCGCGCCAACAAACCATCCCTTAGGCATGTTTCAGAATCGGCCATTCCAGCTTGACAGTTCGTAGTAGGGGCTTTAGCCCCGTATGGACGTGTAATAGGGCTAAAGCCCCTACTACGAACCATGCAGACTGTCAAACGAGTTTGAAACATGCCTTAGCGTAGCTCAATGGCTACTTGGCGGGCAAAACTACAGACCGACTCGCCATTGGTGAGTTGGGGATAGATCTGGCTGGTGTTGGCGAGGTACAAGCCACTGATGGCGCTGCGTAGCGTGGGAATCAGATCGGTTGCTCCGACGGGATGGAGTGGCTCGACGTAGCGTTCGCGCCCGATGCGCACAGCAGCGATGGTGCCTTCATGTAACTTGGGAAACATCTGGCGCAGGTAGCCCAAGAACTTTTCCTTGAGTTGCGCGTCATCCATCTGGGCGTAGGGGCTGTTGGGGGCGACATACTTGGGTAGGTAGATCAGATGAAAGCCGCCGACGTGGCTCGGATCGATCAGGTTGGTGGTTTCGATGATGCCGGTGAAGGGAATGCGCTCGTCGGTGATGTTGAGGGTGTAGTAGGGCGTGAGGCTGTGGCGTAGCACCACAAGCATACAGACGATTCCCAAGTAACCGTCGAGTTGGCCCCACTGGGCGTCAACGTCCACCGCTGCGGGGGGCAACAAGCGGCGCGCAATGGGTGTTTGTGTGGTTAGTACTACACGTGTACTTGCAATTTCCTGGCCATCCACGCTGAGGCCAACCACCTGCCGGTCGGCAATGCGCACTTGATCCACCGTGGCCCCCAGCGTAATTGTGCCGCCACGGGCGCAAATCGCCGCCGCAAGGGCGTCAACCAATTCCTGGTAGCCATTGGGCAGGTAGCACATCATCTCTTGGCTGCCGCCTTTGGTGCGCGTATCGGTTGTGCGCACCAAGCGCGACCAGATGTAGGTGGCGGGAACCTGGCTAAAATCGCCGTCAAACTTCGCCCGCAGCAGCGGCGTCCAGATATTGCGCGTTGCCGTCTTGCCACTCAGCCCCTCCAGCCACGCGGTCACCGGCAGTTGTTCCAAGGCCCGCCAGTCTTTGATGCCCCGGCAGGCCAAAATGGTGTAGGCCAAGCGTATACGATCCAGCATACTTAACGGTGGAAAGCGTAAGAATTCTAACGGCGTAGTCATTGGGTAGGTCTGCGCAGCGTGGTAGAAACCCATTTTCGTTGCCACCATGCCGACGCGGCTACGCAGGCCCAACTCCTCCAACAGTCCCATAATGGTTCGGTCGCTACTCAAAATCGCGTGGTAGTAGCGGTCGCAACTCACCCCACCAAGCTCGTCCAGAGTGGTGCGGCCCATCAACCCGCCGAGGCTGGTGCTGCGCTCCCAGACGCGTACCGGCGTCCCGCCCTTGAGTAGTTCGTAGGCCATAGTGAGGCCGAGGATGCCACCGCCAATGATGTCGATCATGTTTCTTTCTCTCTGGTTCTGTCTTTTTGGGACGCTTGGGCGGCGACGCCGCCCAAACGCCCCAAAAAGACTATTCGGGGGAGGCTTCGCCTCCCCCGAACCCCCGCCGGGCAGCTTGACCTGATACGTGTGGGGCTGCGCCCCACACCCCGACGGAAGGGGGCGGATGCGAGGGAACCTGGTTCCCTCGCGCCCCCTTCCTACAAAAGACTTTTCGGGGGCGGCGCAGCCGCCCCCAAACCCCTGCCGGGCAGCTTGACCTGATACGTGTGGGGCTGCGCCCCACACCCCGACGGAAGGGGGCGGATGCGAGGGAACCTGGTTCCCTCGCGCCCCCTTCCTACAAAAGACTATTCGGGGGCGGCGCAGCCGCCCCCGAACCCCTGCCGGGCGGCTTGACCTGATGCGCATGGGGCTGCGCCCCAAACCCCGCCGGAAGGGGGCGGATGCAAGGGAACCTGGTTCCCTCGCGCCCCCTTCCTACAAAAGACTATTCGGGGGCGGCGCAGCCGCCCCCAAACCCCCGCCGGGCGGCATAATTAAAGTTGCAATGCGTTCACCGCCTGCGCAATCTGTGCCAGATCCGCTTCACTCAGCGCGGGATGTACCGGAAGGGAGAGGACTTCTTGAGTGGTCTGTTCTGCTACGGGTAGCTGTGTATTGTAACCCATTTCTCGGTAAAATGGTTGGTGGGGGATCAGAATCGGGTAAAAAATGGCATTGCCGACCCCCGCTGCACTGAGTTGACGCACGGCAGCGTCGCGGTCGCCCGCGATGCGCAGGGTGTATTGGTGATAGACGTGGCGCACGTCGGGTTGGCTGGTGGGCGTCGTGATCTGGGGATGCTTGATCTGGGCATTGAGGAAAGTGGCATTGGCTATGCGCCTCGTCGTGAAGTCCTCCAGTTTTTCCAATTGGGCCAAACCAATCGCCGCTTGCAGGTCGGTCAGGCGCAGATTGTAGCCCAACATATCGTGATGGTAGCGCACGCGACTGCCGTGGTTGCGCAGCAGACGCAACTTTTCGGCCACCTCCGCGCTCTGTGTCGTGACCATGCCCCCTTCGCCCGACATAATGTTCTTGGTCGCATAGAGCGAAAAGCAAGCGGTGCCGAAACTACCCGCTGGCCGTCCTTGGTAGCTCGCGCCCACGGCTTGGGCCGCATCTTCGATGATCGCCAAGCCGTGGCGCTCGGCCAGAGCAAGAATGGCATCCATCGCGGCGGGGTGGCCATAGAGATGGACGGGCATAATCGCCCGCGTGCGCTCGGTGATGGCGGCGGCAAGTTGATCCACATCAAGGTTAAACGTTTGTGGCTCAATATCGACAAAGACCGGGCGCGCCCCGGTCATCAGGATGCTATTGCCGGTAGCAATGAAGCTAAATGGCGTCGTAATCACCTCATCACCGGGGCCGATGCCATGGGCGAGTAGCGCGAGGAAGAGCGCCGCCGTGCCGTTGCTGACGGCAATGGCATGGGGGACAGCGCAACGTGCGGCGAAGGCGGACTCTAGTTCGGCCACTTTGGGGCCTTGGGCCAGCATCCCCGAACGCAACACCTCCAGTACTGCCGCCTCCTCTTCGCGACCAATGAGCGGACGTGCAATCAGAATGCTCATTGGGCCGCTCCCGCACTGATCCCGTTGACTTTGACGGGTTGGACGGTTTGCTTGATGCGTTCGCCAAGTTCTACGGCAAGGGCGTGGCACATCGTGCTATGAATATCTTCCACCTGCGGCATATGGTGGTGAGCCACATGGAGGGGAACGGTGGCAAGCTGTGCCAATTGGCCCCCATCAAAGCCGGTGATTCCGACTGTCGTGGCCCCCTGACGGTTGGCCCACGTTACCGCTTGAACGACATTAGGCGAATTGCCACTGCCCGAAATGGCAAAAAGCAGATCGCCCGGGCGGTAGAAGGTCATCATCTGTTCGACAAAGATCTCGCTATAGTGTTGATCATTGGCAAAGGCAGTAATGACCGGGATGTTATCGGTGAGCGCGAAAGCGCGCACGCGCCGCGCTCCGGGGTGGATCGTCCATTTGAGCAGATCGCTCGCGAAATGAGAAGCGGTCGCGGCACTGCCGCCATTGCCACAGACAATAATGCTGCCATCGCGCTCATAGGTCGCCCAGAGCGCATCAGCAATCGCATTGAGGGGCGCTTGCGGCACCTGTTGCAAGACAAGCGCGACCTTTTGGAGGTAGGCATTGAGTTGATTCATCGTACTCTTTCCTTACATTACGAACGGGCAACAAAAAGCATGCCCAAACAGATCACGAGTACACCCGCAACGCGTAGCGGCGAGATCTCTTCGCGCAGCACGAGCCACGCAACGCCAAGTACCAATACCTGGGTAAGACTCAACGACGGATAGGCCACGCTCAAATCGACGCGCGAGAGCGTCACGAGCCAAAAGAAGGTAGCAATCGCGTAGACAAAAAGGCCACCAATGACAAAGGGCGACGTAGCGATCTGCCAGGCAATACCGAGAAGAGTGTCGAGGCCGATGCTCAACGGCCCCATCTGGCCCATGCCATACTTGAGCAAGGCTTGGCCAACCACACTCAAGACGAGCGAGCAGCCAATGATCAGCATCGTGGCCAGGCTTAGGCCACGGCGGGTAGGTTCATCTGTCTTCAATTCTTCCACCAATAGAGATGCGGAGAGCAGAGAGGCGGGATGCGGGAGGCGTTTTCGCTTCAC
>RSAS01000076.1:32192-35327 GCA_003934145.1 Candidatus Viridilinea halotolerans
GAGATGCGGAGAGCAGAGAGGCGGGATGCGGGAGGCGTTTTCGCTTCACCGCGTCCAATAGAGATGCGGAGAGCAGAGAGGCGGGATGCGGGAGGCGTTTTCGCTTCACCGCGTCTTCGCTTCACCGCATCTTCGCCGTTTTGCTATGCCGCTCACCCCGCAGCTTGCGCCCGATCAGACTTGCCATGTAACGCAGGTGCGTCTTGGTTATACGCACGAGCCGCGCTTTGGAACTGCCTGTCTGGCGCACCTGGAGGATGGTCGGGTACTCGGCGATGCGGTAGCCGGCCATGATCGGCTCAACGAGCATCTGGGTGACCATGAGAAAGCCATCGTGAGTAATGCGCGGTGTAATCGTCTCGATCACCTCGCGGCGGTAGGCGCGGAAGAGGGCGGTATAGGTGTGTACCCGCCAATCCAGCAGGATGCGGTAGAGCAGCGATGCCCCTTTGCTGATGAAGATGCGGTAGGCAGGCACATTGGCGATGCCCCCACCGGGATGGTAGGGCGAAGCGGTAACCACATCGATCCCCGGCTTAAGGTAACTGAGCAGGGTAGGAATATGGGTGAAGGGGTAGGTGCCGTCACTATCGGTCGTGACAATAATGTCACCGTGGGCATGGGCCAAGCCGGTACGCAGTGCCGCCCCCAGGCCAAGGTTGCGCTCGTGGCGCGCAATCACCACCTCCGGCCATGCGCCAAATGCTTGGGCCAACAGATCCCCAGTGCCATCCAGACTGCCATCGTCCACCAGCACCAACTCCACCTTGCCACGCTCACACAAGGCAGGCAACACCTCAGCGAGCCGCTCATACATTGTCGCCACACCCTCTGCTTCGTTGTAGCAGGGAATGATCACCGAGAGGTCACAGGTCGTCATAGGGGACGAGCTTTCTGCTGTAGGACAAGGACTACACCTCTACCAGTATGTGAGTGGCGCTTAACGTTTCTCTAAATCGGCTTAGGTTGTGAAGTAACAATCCGTTTAGACGGCGCATGGGGGTGCATGACCAACCCATGCGCATTAACGCAGGCATTTGGCGGGCCTGTCGGCGGGGGCGCAGGGGCGCAGCCCCCGCAAATCCCCCCGTCCGGCGGGGGCGCGGGGGCCTGGCCCCCGCAAATCACCCCGTCCGGCGGGGGCGCGGGGGCCAGGCCCCCGCAAATCCCCCCGTCCGGCGGAGGCGCGGGGGCGCAGCCCCCGCAAATCACCCCGTCCGGCGGAGGCGCGGGGCCTGGCCCCCGCAAATCCCCCCGCCCGGCGGGGGCGCGGGGGCCTGGCCCCCGCAAAGCACCCCGTCCGGCGGGGGCGCGGGGGCGCAGCCCCCGCAAATCCCCCCGCCCGGCGGGGGCGCAGGGGCGCAGCCCCCGCAAAGCACCCCGTCCGGCGGGGGCGCGGGGGCACAGCCCCCGCATTATTATATTTCCATATAATGGAAACCTTCACCACCCTATGGAAATTGTAACTCCCCTGTAACTCCCTATAGGGTATAATAGACGTTGTATGCAAGCGGGGCATGGTGGCCCCACAGCAGTCGGGCAGGGTGCCACAGTGTCTCCCCATATGGCGACAACAAAACTTTTTGGTGCGACCGCGCTATGCTAAACATAGCGCGGTCGTTAGTACTTTAAGCTCGACTTCCGTATGTGTTTTTGCAGTGTAAGAAAGGACTTTTTCCAATGGATCGTGAGCAGCAGATCGCCCAGATTGCCGCCGGTTGGGATACGCCGCGTTTTGCCGGGATCGCCCGTGGCTATAGTGCCGAGGATGTCTACCGGCTGCGTGGTTCCGTCCAACCCGAGGCAACGCTGGCCCGCATGGGCGCCGAGCGCCTTTGGCACCTGCTCAATACTGAGCCCTTCGTCAATACCCTTGGTGCGCTCACTGGCAATCAGGCCGTGCAGCAGGTCAAGGCTGGCCTTAAGGCGATCTACCTCTCCGGCTGGCAGGTGGCCGCTGATGCCAACCTCGCGGGCCAGATGTATCCCGACCAGAGCCTCTACCCGGCCAATTCGGTGCCGATGGTGGTTAAGCGCATCAATCAGGCGTTGCAGCGTGCCGACCAGATCCAGCACTCCGAGGGCACGGGCGACACCTACTGGTTCGCACCGATCATTGCCGATGGTGAGGCTGGCTTCGGCGGCCCGCTCAATGTCTTTGAACTCACCAAGGCGATGCTTGAAGCGGGTGCCGCTGGCGTCCACTTCGAGGATCAACTCGCCTCTGAGAAGAAGTGTGGCCACATGGGTGGCAAGGTGCTGCTGCCCACCCAGCAGGCCGTGCGCAACCTGATTGCCGCCCGCCTCGCCGCTGATGTCATGGGTATCTCTACCCTGATTATCGCCCGCACCGATGCCAACGCCGCCAACCTGATTACCAGCGATGTTGACGAGCGCGACCACGCCTTCCTCACCGGCGAGCGCTCGCCCGAGGGCTTCTATTATGTCAAGCCCGGTCTCGATCAGGCGATTGCCCGTGGCTTGGCTTATGCCGAGTATGCCGATATGGTCTGGTGCGAGACGGCTGAGCCCAGCATCGAAGAGGCGCAGCGTTTTGCCGATGCCATCCACGCCAAGTTCCCCGGCAAGTTGTTGGCCTACAATTGCTCGCCCAGCTTCAACTGGAAGAAGAAACTCAGCGACGCAGACATCGCGCGCTTCCAGCGTGCCATCGGCGAGATGGGCTACAAGTTCCAGTTCGTCACCCTGGCCGGTTTCCACAGCCTCAACTTCAGCATGTTCCAGCTCGCCCACGGCTACAAGGATCGCGGCATGGCCGCCTACTCCGAGTTGCAGCAGGCCGAGTTCGCCGCCGAAGACCAGGGCTACACCGCCACCAAGCACCAGCGCGAAGTCGGCACCGGCTACTTCGACGAAGTGAGCATGGTCATCTCCGGGGGCACCTCCTCGACCACCGCGCTCGCCGGTTCGACCGAAGCCGAGCAGTTTCATTAGGATGAAGGTGGGGGAACCATGTTCCCCCACACCCCCAAGAGGGTATGGGAGAACTCGGTTCTCCCTGGAGGGTATGGGAGAACTCGGTTCTCCCTAGAGGGTATGGGAGAACTCGGTTCTCCCTGGAGGGTATGGGAGAACTCGGTTCTCCCTAGAGGGTATGGGAGAACTCGGTTCTCC
>RSAS01000076.1:35427-37321 GCA_003934145.1 Candidatus Viridilinea halotolerans
GGGTATGGGAGAACTCGGTTCTCCCTAGAGGGTATGGGAGAACTCGGTTCTCCCTAGAGGGTATGGGAGAACTCGGTTCTCCCTAGAGGGTATGGGAGAACTCGGTTCTCCCTAGAGGGTATGGGAGAACTCGGTTCTCCCTAGAGGGTATGGGAGAACTCGGTTCTCCCATTTTTTACAACACACTATTGTGGAAACCACTTCCATCTAATGGAAAAGGATAAAGATCAATGAGTGATCTGAAATTACCCGCCGGGATGGCGATCACAGGCCGTGTAACGGCGGAGTATGCCGAGATTCTGACGCCGGAGGCGCTGGAGTTGGTGGCAAAATTGCACCGCGCATTTAACGCACGTCGCCATGAACTGTTGGCGCACCGCCAGCAGCGCCAGGCTGATCTGGACGCGGGTAAGCTGCCCGATTTTCTGCCCGAGACGGCTGCGGTGCGCGCCGGTGATTGGAAGATTGCGCCCTTCCCGGCGCAGATCAATGATCGCCGTGTCGAAATTACCGGCCCGGTTGAGCGCAAAATGATCATCAATGCGCTCAATTCGGGTGCCAAGGTCTTTATGGCCGATTTTGAGGATGCCAATACGCCCAATTGGGACAATCAGGTGGCCGGGCAGATCAATCTGCGCGATGCCCTGCGCCGCACGATTGATTTTACGTCGCCTGAGGGCAAGCAGTATGCACTGAACCCCGAAACGGCACGCCTCTTTGTGCGCCCCCGTGGCTGGCACCTCGACGAAAAGCACGTCACCGTGGATGGCGAAGCTGTTTCGGGCGGCATCTTCGACTTCGCGCTCTATCTCTACCACAACGGCAAGCAGGCGGTGGAGGTGCAGGGTGCCCCCTATTTCTACCTGCCTAAATTGGAGAGCCACGTTGAGGCTCGGCTCTGGAACGAGATCTTTGTGATGGCCCAGGAGTATGTGGGCCTGCCGCAGGGCACGATTAAGGCGACCGTCCTCATCGAGACCATTCTCGCCGCCTTTGAGATGGACGAGATTCTCTATGAGTTGCGCGAACATTCGGCGGGCCTGAATTGTGGGCGCTGGGACTACATCTTCTCCTGCATCAAGAAGTTCCGCACCAACCCCGACTTCTGCCTCGCCGACCGGGTGCTGGTGACGATGACCACCCACTTTATGCGTTCCTATTCGCTGCTCTGCATCAAGACCTGCCACCGGCGCGGGGCGCACGCGATGGGCGGGATGGCGGCGCAGATTCCGATCAAGAACGACGCGGAGGCCAACACGGCGGCCTTGGCGCGTGTGCGCGCCGACAAAGAGCGCGAAGCCAACGACGGCCACGACGGCACCTGGGTGGCTCACCCCGGCCTCGTGCCGATTGCCATGGATGCCTTCAACGCCGTCATGCAGACCCCCAACCAGATCGAGCGCCAGCGCGACGATGTAGCGATTACGGCTGCCGACATTCTCAAGTTCGGGCCGGAAGCGCCGATCACCGAACAGGGCCTGCGTATGAACATCAACGTCGGCATCCAGTACCTCGGCTCGTGGCTGGCGGGCAACGGCTGTGTGCCGGTCTTCAACCTCATGGAAGACGCCGCCACCGCCGAGATCTCGCGCGCCCAGATCTGGCAGTGGATCCGCAGCCCCAAGGGCGTGCTTGACGACGGGCGCAAAGTGACCGTTGAGATGTTCAACCAGATGCTGCCCGAAGAGTTGGCCAAGGTGCAGACGATCTTGGGCAGCGCCTACGCCAATGGGCGTTATGAAGAGGCCGCCGAACTCTTTGCGGGCATCACCACCAGTGATGAGTTTGTGGAGTTCTTGACGCTGCCAGCCTACGCCAAAATTGATTAGGCGTGGGGGAACCAGGTTCCCCCACACCCCCTTGCGCCTTGATTAGGCGTGGGGGAACCATGTTC
>RSAS01000076.1:37421-39378 GCA_003934145.1 Candidatus Viridilinea halotolerans
CCCCATACCCCCTCGTGTGGGGGAACCATGCTCCCCCATACCCCCTCGTGTGGGGGAACCATGCTCCCCCATACCCCCTCGTGTGGGGCGTGGGGGAACATGGTTCCCCCAAAAATCCTCTTGTGCGGTTGTGTGGGGGCGTGGGGGAACATGGTTCCCCCAAAACCCTCTTGCGCGGTTGGGGCGGCGTAGCCGCCCCAACCGCGCAAGAAAAAGTTGACACTAACTTTTCAGTCTGCTATAATCGCGCAAGCACAGGGCGGTAACCCCGCTCTCTTTTCATGTTCCGAGGAGATAGAGACGTGTACGCTATTATTCGTGACCGCGGCATGCAGTACCGCGTTGAGCAGGGTCAAGTGCTCATGCTTGATCTGATTGAGCGGGCTGAAGCTGGCAGTGAGATTGAATTGGGTGAAGTGCTGCTCGTCGGCGATGGCGAGTCAGTTAAGGTTGGAGCGCCGCTGGTGAGCGGGGCGAAGGTGCTGGCTGAGGTGCTGGGCGAAAAGAAGGGCGAAAAAATCATCGTCTTTCGTTATCGCAACAAGAAGCGCTACCGCCGTCGCACCGGCCACCGCCAGCGTTATACGCAGGTTAAAATTAACGAAATTGTGGCCTAGAGAACGTGAAGCTGTTGGGGCTACGCCCATGCGCATGAAGTGAAGCCTCTGGCGGGCATGCAGGCGGGGGTTCGGGGGCTTGGCCCCCGAAAAAAAATCTCCTTTACATGAGGAAAGATTATGGCACATAAAAAGGGTATGGGTAGCTCGCGCAACGGACGCGATAGCAAACCAAAAATGCGCGGGGTGAAGGCCTACGGCGGCGAGCGGGTCATCCCCGGCAATATTATTGTTCGTCAGACCGGCACGAAGATCAAGCCCGGCACAAATGTTGGCTTGGGCCGCGATTACACGATCTATGCGATGATTGAGGGCGTAGTCAAGTTCCAGCCCTATTCGCGCACCCAGAAGATGGTGAGCGTCATCCCGCTGGAGCAGCCGACGGCTTCAGCCGATTAGAGGAGTGGTAGAGTGAAGCAGGGCATCCACCCCAAGTACAATATGGATGGCGTTGTCTGCACGACGTGCGGCACCCATTGGCAGATTGGCACGACGCGCACCAACCTGCGCGTTGAGATCTGCTCCAACTGCCACCCCTTCTACACGGGTGAGCAGCGTATCGTTGATACCGCTGGCCAGGTTGATCGTTTCATGAAGCGCCTCAGCGCCTCGCAGAACCGCCAAGCGGCGATGGAGAAACAGCGCACGGCCAAGAGCCAGCCCGAGCCGAAGAAGAGTCTGCTCAAGGAGCTCTACGGCGAAGATGCGTAGGTAGGCGCATACAACACACAAAAGGGGCGGGGCGCATAAATGCGCCCCGCCCCTTTTGTGCTAGGGATGGGTTCGTAGCGCCTTTACCGTCTGCGGCGCATGAGGGTGCGGGGGCCGGGCCCCCGCAACCCCCCCATCCCAGTGGGGAGGATGCAGAGGGCATAGCCCTCCGCATCCTCCCCACAAACGATAAAGTAGATCGCCGCAAGGCGAAACCATCCCTTACAGCGCAAATGAAACGCCGACCATCCCTACCAGCAAGAAGCAACTAATGATGGCAATCATGCGCAAATCACGCCGCACATCGGCGTAATCACGCGAGTAGTCGGGCGGCTCAATCTGACGGGCGGGCTGCGCGTAGGCAATCGCGGGAGTTGGCCGCGCCGGACTCCCGCTGAGGCTCCGTATCGGCTTGCGGCGCTGGCCGCGTGACGAGGGGGCTGGCATTACAATCGATTCCTTACTGATCTGGTTGGTGTACGTGCCTGTATTGTACCACCGCCTCCGGCGGAGGGTTATGGGCCTTCGACCCCAACAGTCCCCACCAGGATGGGTCGGTTTTCGGGGGCCATGCCCCCGTCCCCCACCGGTTTAAGGGCGGACAGAAAACGTGTGCGCCCCCTTCTGGA
>RSAS01000261.1:0-5902 GCA_003934145.1 Candidatus Viridilinea halotolerans
TCCGTGGCATCCCAAGAGTGTAACGTGAGAAGCCTCTTTCTGAAACCATGTCTAAATCGGTTATATGCTCAACCCAACGTTGACGAAATGATCTTGACGTTTTGCCTACATAGATCATTCCTGTCTGTTCACAGCGTATATAGTAAATCCCGCGCTTATTCGTATTCATCTTGCACCAGCAAAGTATTTAATAGTAATTCATCGCTATGACGGTGGGCCTGCTGGCGCTCGTCGCGTTTGCGCTGGCGCTGGCGTGTGGCACCATAATGATTTATAGTTTCTGGCTGATGTTGACCAGCATCGCCTTCTGGGTGGTGCGCGTGGACGAGATGATCAACCTCTTTGAGGGCGTCTATGCCGCCGGGCGCTGGCCGGTCGGCATCTATCCTGGTTGGTTGCAGGGGTTGCTCACCTTTGTGGTGCCGGTGGCCTTTGCCGTGACTGTGCCCGCCGAGGCGCTGACCGGGCGCTTGCATGGCGGGACGCTGGCGCTGGCATTGGCGTTGGCCATTGCGCTCTTTGTGCTGGCTCGTTTGGTGTGGCGCACGGGTCTGCGGCGCTATGGCGGTGCCAGTGCGTGAAGAGGCGGGGAGGCGGAGAGGCGGAGAGGCGGAGGGGCGAGAGGCGAAGAGGCGGGGAGGGTTTCGCCCTCCCCGCTTCCCCATTACAAGGAGTCAATCATGATACGTGTAGGCATTTATGGCGCGACGGGCTATACCGGCTTTGAGTTGATCAAGGTGTTGGTGCGCCATCCGGCGGTGGAGATTGTGTTTGCGACGGCGCGCTCTGATGTGGGCAAGCGGCTCTGTGACATCTTTCCGACAATGCTGACGACGCCGCTAGTGGCGGTGGATCAGGCCGATCTGGCGGCGGCGGATCTGGTTTTTACCTGTTTGCCCCATAATGCGCCGGAGTTGGTGCCGTTGGTGCAGCGAGCACTTGACGCGGGTAAGCGCGTCATTGATTTCTCCGATACTTTCCGCTTGCGCGACCCCGACGACTATGAGCGGCGGCGCGGCTGGCCGCATCCCGCCCCTGAATTGCTGACGGCGGCGGTCTATGGCTTGCCGGAGTTGCACCGCGAAGCGATCCGCACGGCGCAGTTGGTGGCCAATACGGGTTGTTACCCGCTGACGGCGATCTTGCCGCTGTGGCCGTTGGTAAATGCCGATCTCTTTGCTGATGCGACGGTGATTGTGGATAGCAAGTCGGGGGTTTCGGGTGCCGGGCGTGCCCTCTCGCTGAAGACGCATTTTGGCGAGACGCACGAGACCTTTAGCGCCTACAATGTGGGACGCACCCACCGCCATTTGGGCGAAATGGAGCAAGAGACCGGCTTGCACATCATCTTTTCACCCCATCTGTTGCCCGTCTATCGCGGCATTCTCTCGACGATCTATGTTAATTTGAGGTCTACGGCGACGCTTGCCGAGGTGCGGGCGGCTTACGACGTCTACCGCAATGAACCCTTTATGCGTTTGTTGCCTGAGGGTCGCCTGCCCGAGTTGCGCCATGTCCAGCAGACCATGTATTTAGCACTGGGCATCCAACCGGTGGAGGGCGATCCTGGGCGCTACATCATCGTGAGTGTACTCGACAACCTGCTCAAAGGGGCATCGGGGCAGGCGGTGCAGAGCATGAATGTGATGTTTGGCCTTGAGGAGACCCTGGGGTTGGTGTGATCGCAGCGGTAGTAGTGCGAAAAACAATCATTTTTTGCGGTGTTTTGGCGGCTACGCCGCCAAAACACCGCAAAAAAACAGGTTCTTCCACCCTGCCGGGGGCAGGTCACTAGGTTATGCGGGCCGCATTGCCAGGCAGCCCGCATAACGCCTGTACGTTAATGCCCATGCCTAAAGGCACGCTAGCGATGAGCACTTACCTTATTCACCAGATCAGCAAAAGCTACCGGGGGCGGACTGTTCTCGCCGTAGAGGAGTTGGCGATTGCGGCGGGGCGCTGTTTGGCGCTGTTGGGGCCAAGCGGCGCGGGGAAGTCTACGCTGCTACGGCTGCTCAATTTTTTGGAGGTGCCTGAGCAGGGCCAACTCAGCTACGCAGGCCAAATTATTGCTGCGGGTGGCCCGCCGCTAGACGTGCGTCGCGAAGTGACAACCGTCTTTCAGCGTCCGTTGCTACTCGACACCAGCGTGTGGGGAAATGTTGCCTACGGGTTGCGGCTGCGGCGGCGTTACGCCCATACAGCCGTCGCCAGTGCGCTTGAACAGGTCGGGATGAGCCACTTAGCGCACGCCGCCGCACGCACGCTGTCGGGAGGCGAAGCGCAGCGGGTCGCCTTGGCGCGCGCCGTCGTCATCCAGCCGCGCGTGTTGTTGCTCGACGAACCCACCGCCAACCTTGATCCCGCCAACGTCGCGGTGATCGAAGCGGTGGTACAAACATTGCGCACCAGCGGCACCACAATTGTTATTGTCACCCACAACCTCTTTCAAGCGCAGCGCCTCGCCGACGATGTGGCTCTGCTGATTGACGGCCAACTGATCGAAAGCGGCCCGAGTGCGGAATTCTTTCGTCGGCCCCGCGATGGGCGCAGTCAAGCCTTTGTTGCGGGGCGGATGATCTATTAGGCGGCGCGGGGCGGTTGCAACGTCCTCCTGATCGTCCGCAGATGACGCAGATTATTGCTTCCTCATCTGCGTCATCTGTGGATGCTACCTGGGTCTATTGGGACGTTGCAACCGCCATGGGGGCGGCGTAGGATGGATTGACGCCCATTCATTGCCCATGCTACTATACGCTGCGCCGTGCGCACGATGTTATGGACAGTAGGTTTTTTTCTTCCATTTTGGCGGCTTCGCCGCCAAAATGGAAGAAAAAAGGTTTTTGGGGGAGGCGAAGCCTCCCCCGCGCCCCCGCCGGGGGGGGATGTTGCGGGGGCCATGCCCCCGCGCCCCCGCCGGGGGGATGTTGCGGGGGCCATGCCCCCGCGCCCCCGCCGGGGGGGGATGTTACTCCCTCATTTTCATCAATTTTTTACTAGGCTGAAATTCCCATGACTACCACCGACGAACTGCTTACCCGTGGCGTAGCCGAAGTGATTATCGAAAGCGAGCTGCGCCAGCGTCTCGCCAGCGGGGCGCCGTTGCGGCTTAAGCAGGGCTTTGATCCGACCAAGCCCGATATGCATATTGGCCACGCTGTGGGCTTGCGCAAGTTGCGTAAATTCCAGGAATTGGGCCATCAGGTAGTGTTGATTGTGGGTGATTGGACGGCGCAGATTGGCGATCCGTCGGGCCGCGATGAGACGCGCACGCGCCTGACGGCTGAGGAGGTGCGGGCGAATGCGGAGACCTACATGGAGCAGTTCTTCCGCGTGATTGACCGCACGCGCACGGAGGTGCGTTGGCAGAGCGAGTGGTTTGGTAAATTTGGCCTCGAACAGGCGCTCGATCTGGCGGGACGTTTTACGCTGGCGCAGATGTTGGCCCACGACACCTTTCGTAAGCGGTATGAGGCGGGGACGGCGCTGACGATCCTTGAGTTGATGTACCCCATGCTGCAGGGCTACGATTCGGTGGCAATGCAGGCTGATGTGGAGTTTGGCGGCACCGACCAGAAGTTTAATATCCTTGCCGGACGCGAATTGATGGCGCAATTGGGCATGGTTCCGCAACAGGTGCTGCTGCTGCCGCTGATTCCTGGCACTGATGGGCGCAAGATGAGCAAAACGTTTCTCAATACGGTGGATATGCGCATGCCACCGAATGAAATGTTTGGGCGTGTTATGTCTATGGCCGACGATGTGCTGCCGCTCTACTTTGAGGTGCTGAGCGATATGCCAGTGGAGGAGGTCGCTGAAATGCGCCAGAGTCTTGTGGCGGGCAGCATCAACCCGCGCGACCTGAAGATGCGCCTGGCGCACGAAGTGGTGGCCCAGTTCCACACGCCCGCTGACGGTGATGCCGCCGAGTCCGCCTTTGTGCGTCAGTTTGTGCAGCGCGAATTGCCAGAGGATATTCCTGAGCATGCCTTGAGCGCGCCCACGCCGCTACTCGATCTTATGGTTGCCACCAAACTCGCCCCTTCCAAGGCCGAAGCGCGCCGCTTGATTGACGGCGGCGGCGTGCGCATTGCAGGTGAGCGTGTTCATGGCTACGATGCGCTGCTCCAACCCGGCGCAGGCGTGGTGGTGCAGGTGGGCCGACGGAAGTTTGTGCGCGTGGTGTAGGTTTGGGCCGTGCCGGGCGGGGGCTTGGCCCCCGCAGAATCCTCCCACCCGACAGGGGCACAAGGGCTTGGCCTCATGCGCACTAAGTTACGCCGTGTGGCGGAGGAAAAGGACTATAGCTTACGCCTCGATAAAACGAAAGAGAACAAGGGCAACGGTGCAACAGTGCCCCTCTCCACAATCACTTCATTGCACCCAACCCCCAAGCATGTTATAATCCCGCGTTGGTACGAACATGGCGCCGCGCCACTTGGCGCGGCCTTGTTTTTCTTTCTGTTCCGCCGCGCCCTTGGCTTGCGCCGCCGGGAACGAGACGAGCGGGACATCACCAGAGGAGGATGGCGTGCGCGAACGTCAACGAGATTACGAGATTGTCTTTGTGATTAGCCCCCTCGCCGCGAATGATGAGGGAGTTGCTGCGGTCCTCGAACGCCTGCGGCAGACGATTGATCAGCAGGGTGGTGAAGTCGGGGCGATTAACCATGCCGCACCCTGGGGTCGCCGCAAACTGGCCTACCCCATTCGTGAATATGTCAGTGGTGAAGCCAGTCGGCGCAATTTTACCGAAGGCTTCTATGTGTTGATGAACTTTAGGCTCGGCGCCGCGAAGGTGATTGAACTAGAACGTACGATTAAACTGACTGATACCATCCTGCGCTACCTGATCACCGTGATTGAGCATAAGGGTAAAGGTAGCACGTCAACTGCCGCCGCTCCTGAGGCGGTCGCGGAGACGAGTGAGGCGTAAGGTCACAGGTTCGGCGGGGGTGCCAAAACACGGCCCCATGCTGGTTACGTTTAGGGCTAAGACAAGGTTTCAGAAAAGCCAGAGTCCGCTTTACCATGCTTGCGAGGATGCGTGAGGCGAAGAGGCGAGGACTTCGCATCCTCGCGTCCTCGCCTCTTCGCAAACTGTAAAGTAGCTAAGAACCATGTCTAACGTAATGCGTATGGGGCACGGCCCCCGATCACCTGCCGACAGGCGTAACAACAGAGGCGCGAAGCGGAGGTTCTAGCTTATGGCGCGTGATCTGAATAAAGTAATGCTGATTGGTCGTCTTGGTGTTGATCCAGAGATGCGTTATACGCCTACCGGAAGCGCGGTAACAACCTTCCGCATGGCGGTGGGTCGCCAGTGGCGTGATAGTAATGGCGAAAATCGTGAAGAGACGGAATGGTTTAGTGTAGTATCTTGGAATAAACTGGCCGAAATCTGTAACCAGTATCTCACCAAGGGCACGCGGGTATATATTGAAGGACGCCTCCAAACCCGTTCGTGGGAAGATCAGCAGACTGGTCAGACGCGCTATAAGACCGAAGTCATCGCATCGGATATGATTATCCTCGATAGTCGCGAGGGGCGCGCCCCGCGTGAAGGTGACGAGTATGGCGCACCGCGTGATGCCCCACGGGATACGCCGCGCCCTCCCCCGCGTGCCTCCACTACGCCACCACCGCCTGATATTGGCGACGAGGACATTCCGTTTTAGGTGGCGTAACCAAGTTACGCGGTTTTGGGGCTGCGCCCCCCCCTGCGGGAAGGGTGTTTTTTCGGGGGCCATGCCCCCGAACCCCCGCCGAGGCGCAAGGGGGTGTTTTTTCGGGGGCCATGCCCCCGAACCTCCGCCGAGGCGCAAGGGGGTGCTTTTTCGGGGGCCATGCCCCCGAACCCCCGCCAAGGCGCAAGGGGGTGCTTTTTCGGGGGCCATGCCCC
>RSAS01000261.1:6002-6922 GCA_003934145.1 Candidatus Viridilinea halotolerans
CGAACCCCCGCCGAGGCGCAAGGGGGTGTGTTTTCGGGGGCCATGCCCCCGAACCCCCGCCGAGGCGCAAGGGGGTGTGTTTTCGGGGGCCATGCCCCCGAACCTCCGCCGAGGCGCAAGGGCAGTAGCCCTAAAATCCGCTCTTGGGGCAAGTCCCAAATTCCTTTTTTTGCTCCGTGTTGGCGGCGCAGCCGCCAACACGGAGCAAAAAAGAACATCTACGCGGGCGGCGCAGCCGCCCCGCACCCTTACAGCGCACAACACAAACATTCTGAAGTGGAATATGGCAGATACACCGAAGAAACCACAGCCCAGCGCAGCGCCCGCAAATCCTCAGTCGCCTCGTCGTAAGGCGGCGCATAAACTTGCTGAGGAACGGCGTCAGCGCTTGGTCGTCATTATTACCGGCGCAACGCTTGGGTTGGCGCTATTGGCTGTATTGGTTGGCTTGATCTATGATCAGGCTTGGACGCCGAGTCGCACGGTGGCGAGCGTTGGCACGACGACGCTGAGCCGTAGTGACTATTGGGAGCAGCGCCGCGTGGCGTATGCCCGCGATATTGTGCAGAATTTCCAACTGCTTGTGCTGCTTGCGGGCAATCCGGAGTTTACGCAGCAGTTTCAGGGCCAAAGCCCCGCTATCAATCGTCAGATCTCCGGCCTGCGTCGCGCTGACCTTGACGAGAATTTCATTGCCCAGTGGGAAACGCAGCAATTGATCCGTCAAGGCGCTGCTGCCGCTGGCGTGACGGTGGCGCAGGATGCGGTGGTACAGGCGATTACCGCTGATCTGGATGCGCTCTTCTTGCCCGATCCAACGGCGCTGGAAGAGACGGCACCCGCCGCCGACGAAGCGCCTGCATCGGACGAAGCGCCTGCATCGGACGAAGCGCCTGCATCGGACGAAGCGCCTGCATCGG
>RSAS01000257.1 GCA_003934145.1 Candidatus Viridilinea halotolerans
CCCAATCACCTATCCGTGACTTGCCGAGCGAATGTTCTGTCCGCCCTTAAACCCAGTGGGGAGGATGCGGAGGGCTACGCCCCCCGCATCCTCCCCACAAAATGTAAAGCCGATCGCCGCAAGGCGAAACCATCCCTAAGCCATCTGTGCTATGCTAGGTGACAGAGCAAGCAGCAGGCAACATCTAGGATGTGGTATGAGCAAGTTTAGTGGCGGGGGCATCAAGCGTAGTTCGTGGCTGACCTTTCGGCGGCGTCTATTGCTGGTGCGAGTTTTGTTGCGCAATGCGGCGAGTAGCGCCGAGTTGATTGCGGCGATCAATGCGGAGTTGGGAGAACAGGGCTATCCTGAAGCGGCGGGGGCCGCGCTGAAGCATGATTTTGATGCGCTCAAGGGCGAATATGGATGTCTGATCTTCTATGATCGCCCACGACGGCGCTATGTTTTACAGGAACTGGGTGAACTCGCACTCCTTGATCTCTCTGATGAGTGTATGGAGGCGCTGGCGTTTCTGGAAGAGAGCTTTCCGGAGGGCAATGGTCTACCGGAGTATGCCAATCTGCGCGCCCTGATCGAGCGGGTGGTGCTGCTTTTGCCTCCCGTGCGCCAGCGTGAACATCGCCAGCGGCGTAGTACGATCCGCTTGGGGCTGGGGGGCAATGGTGGGCGCATTGACAACCAGGTCGTGGCCCTGCTGAAGCGGGCGATTGAACAGCGCCGCGAGGTGGAATTTGACTACCTGAGTACCTTCGATATCGGCGCACCGCGGCGCCATCGTGTGGCACCCTACGGCATCACCTTTCGCCCGGAGGGCCACGGCTACCTTGACGCGACGGTGCTGGAGGTGATGCCGCTTGGCGGTGAGGCGTTGCGCTCGGCGATTGATTACCGCCTTGATCGTATTGTCGCAGGAAGCGTGACGGCCCTTGCAACCAAATTGCCCCCGCTACGGCCTAGCCCGGCGACCTTCCAGATACGCTATACCTTGGTGGCGCAGGTGGCCCGCCGCCGCGATGTGGCCAGCTATTTCCCACAGACCCAGATCACCTATCTGGAGGATGGTAGCGCCGAAATTGCCGCTGTGGTAACCAATCTCTGGCAGGCGCGCCAAGTCCTCTTGCGCTATGGCGATGCCTGCCAAGTGCTGGAACCACCCGAATTGATTGATCTGTTTCGCCGTACCGCCTCGGGCCTGGCGCGCCTCTATGGGACTGATCTAGAATCTTGAAGGGGAGGGGTGCGGGGATGGCTTCGCCCTCCCCGCAAACCCCACCCAATCCTGAAGCACTAGCGAACGCAAGGATTATGACGACGCTACCAACCATTGACCACCAAGAGGCGCTCGCGTTGGTTGCCAAGCAACATTGGGCTGAGTTACGCTCGCAGCTTGCGCGCTGGCCGGAGCCGGAAATTGCCGATCTGCTGATTGAACTCACCCCTGCCGAGCAGGTGGTGGTCTTCCGCCTTTTGCCGCGCTCGCTCTCGAGCGAGGTTTTTGCCCACCTTGAGGGCGACGAACAGAACGATCTGTTGGGCCAGTTGAATAGTGAGGAGACACGCCAACTCCTGGCCAATCTGAGTCCTGATGATCGTACCCAACTCTTTGAAGAATTGCCGGGCCTAGCTACGCAGAAGCTGCTCAACCTCTTGAGCCCTGAAGATCTGCGTGAGGCGCGCCAGCTCTTAGGCTACCCCGAAGAGAGCGTCGGGCGCTTGATGACCCCCGACTATGTGGCGGTGCGCCCCGAGTGGACGATTGGCCAGGCGCTGGAGCATATTCGCTCACGGGGGCGCGATAGCGAGACCGTCAATATCATTTATATTACCGATGCGCAGTGGCACTTTGTGGATGCGGTGGAGTTGCGGCGTTTCATTCTGCACCCGCCCGACGAGACCGTGAGCCAGATTGTGGATGAGAACCACGTCGTCCTCTCGGCCTTTGACGACCGTGAAGAGGCGGTTCAGGCGCTGCGCCGCTACGATCTCCCGGCGCTGCCGGTGGTCGACTCGCAAGGGGTAATGCTTGGCATCGTGACCTTCGACGATCTCCTGGATGTCGCCGATGAAGAAGCGACGGAGGACTTTCACAAGGGAGCGGCGATGACTCCGCTCAAAACCAGCTACCCCGATGCGAAGATTTATGAACTGGTCAAGAAGCGCGCCCCTTGGTTGGTGACACTCATTTTCGTCAATATCTTTTCCGGGGCGGTGATTGCGGCGTTTGAAGATACGATCGCGGCGGTGGTCTCGTTAGTTTTTTTTATGCCCTTGTTGATTGGGAGCAGCGGCAATGCGGGAGCGCAAGCGTCAACGCTGATGGTGCGCGCCTTGGCTATGGGTGAAGTGGAGCTACGCGACTGGGGGCGGCTCTTTAGTAAAGAGTTGCTCGTCTCGGGGCTATTGGGCCTTTTTATGTCTATCGTCGTTGCCGTGCTGGCCTTTGTACGCGTTGGCCCTGAAGTAGCGCTGATCGTGGCGCTCACGATGTTCATCGTGGTGATGGTCGGCAGCCTGATTGGTACGCTGATGCCCTTCATCCTGAGCCGTTTTGGCATGGATCCGGCCACGGCGAGCGGCCCGCTGATCACGTCACTGGCCGACATTGCGGGGGTGGTGATCTATTTCTCGCTGGCGACTTGGTTGTTGGGGTTGTGGTGAGACGGGAGAGGGCTTTGCCCTCCCCTTCAAGATTCTTTATGCCATCAAACGTGCTACCGCTTGGCGGTAAAGCGCCGTGATCAGGTGGTCGGGGAAACGTAAGACAAAGATGCCCATGGAGCCGAGCGCCATCATGTCATCTGCGTGGGGCAGCACAGCGGCAACTGGTGCGCCGTAGGTCTCTTCGACGCGCCGCTGCACGAGGGCGGCGTCGTAGCTGGCGGGAACCTTGTTGACCAGCATAAGTAGGCGCGGCACTTCAAGTTTGCGTGCCACTTCCACCGTCACGCCGGTACCCTGGTAATCTTGTTGATCAGGGCGGAGTACAATCAGGAGCACGTCAGAAACTGCTATCGAGAGCAGAGTCTCTTCATTCAGACCGGGATGGGTATCAATCAGCAGCACATCAAGATCAAGCACCTCGCACAGGCGCTGAAAGCCCTCGCTGAGTTCGCCGGGATCGTAGCCTTCACGTAGGACGCGGGTGATTGCCCCCGACTTGGCGCTGGCGGGTATCAGAAAGATATGGCCATCCAACGGGGCTGCAAGCAGCGTTGTGACCTCATAGACTGTCGTCTCAATTGAGCAGTCACCGTGGAGGTAGTCGTTGAGGGTACGGCCAATATGCTCATCATCAAGGCCAAACAGAACGTGAATGCCTGGCGATTGGATGTCGGTGTCAATGACGCCGACACGATAACCCTGAGCAGCCAGTAGAACCGCAATATTGGCAGTGGTGTTTGATTTGCCCGTGCCGCCACGAAAGGAGTGAATGGAGATGATGCGTGTCATAAGTTCGCTCCCCTGCAAGCCAACAGCTTGGGAGTAGAATGCCCAGATCAAGCTGTTGGGTGGGGTTTTAGAGGAGGGCTTTGCCCTCCCCGATCCCCTCCCCTAACCCTATCCGCCAATCTTCAACTTCTCAACCAGAGCGATATAGTCATGCATGGCCTGCTCGCTGGTAGTGCCCTTCAATTTCGCCCAGGCATCATACTTCATGCGCCCCTGCATATCGAGAATACCTGGTCGCGCCCCCGTGGTATCGCCTACATTGCCCTGCTTGTAGAGCGCGTAGAGTTGGAGCAAGACATCATTCCCCGGACGTTTGGGCAATTGTTGTGCCTCTTGCGCTGCCTGTTCAAAACGTGTTTTCAGATCACTCATGATATTCTCCTTGATGTCACACTTTGCTGTGCAGCGATCGTACCATTGTCGCGCCTACGGCGCAAGTGTTAGCTTTGTTCGTTGCGTGTTGGTGGCTTTGCCACCAACACGCAACGAGAAGGGATCTGTGGGGGAGGCGAAGCCTCCCCCGCACCCCCACCGCAAGAGGGGTTTGGGGGCATGGCCCCCGAAGAATCACCCCGCCCGGCGGGTTGTAGGGCAGCCGCCTTACGCCTCACGCAAGAGGGGGTGTGGGGCTTATGCCCCACACCCCCTCTTGCACCAAGGATAAACGTGGCTGCTCCCTATGGGGAGACCATCTCGTTCGCGTCACTCTTGCGCCGTGCTTGCAAAATCTCAATAGGAATAAAGGTAATCGGTTGCGTTGCCCCACCAATGGTGCGGAAAGCGCGCGTGTGCTCACTGCACCAATCGGTGCCGTCAACCAGGTAGGCATAGTAGTAGGTGCCACCGGGCTTCAGGATCAGCGTAGCTTCCCAATACTGCTCGCCGCGACTCATTGGGGTCGCGCGGGTGTTCCACTCGTTGAAGTCGCCGACCAGAAAGATACTGTCGGCCCAAATGCTAGTGCTAAGACGGAAGGTTGCCAGAACCTGCCCATCACCAGTAAATTGCTGAATAATCACAGGACACCTCCATAGCGGCTAACGCCAGGCCCGGCTCCTAGTTATGCGTCAGGTGTGGCGAATGCGAGCGCCAGGAAAGGTCGCCTGGAGTTTGCAATAGAGCCTTGTGATAAGCGTAGCATACTAAAGGGCGCTCGTCACTGCGTACCATCACGGATTGATTATGAGTGAAGCTACGGGTTTATGGTGCCGCTATTTGGCTTTGTAGCGCAACATGGCATGAAAGCACTCAGTAGGTGTACGGGTGTGGTATATATTTGGGGAGGGTGCGCGAGGGAACCACATTCCTTCACGCACCCTCTCGGTGGGGGTTCGGGGGAGGCTTCGCCTCCCCCGAGAAATGTTCTTTCGTTGTGTGTTGGCGGCGAAGCCGCCAACACGCAACGAAAAAGAAAAACAGGAAGCCTCTATGCACAATCCCGATCCCGCGCAGCGCATCAACGACCTCTGCGCTGCGCTGCACGCAGCCGACTACCGCTATTATGTCTTGGATGATCCGCAACTCAGTGATGCGGAATATGATGCGCTCATGCGTGAGCTACGGGCGCTCGAGGCGGCCCATCCGCAGTTGGTGCGCCCCGATGCGCCGACACAGCGCGTGGCCGGTGCGCCCGCTGCCCAATTTGCCAAAGTCACCCATCCCCAGCCGATGCTCTCGCTGGCCAATGCGATGGATGAGGGGGAGTTGTACGAGTGGCACGCCCGCGTCGTGCGTCTGCTTGGCCCCACGACGCCGCTGAGCTTTGTGGTGGAACCTAAGATTGATGGGCTTGCCCTTGCCTTGACTTATCAGAATGGCCATTTTGTGCAGGGGGCCACGCGCGGCGATGGCACCGTGGGCGAAGATGTGACGGCCAATCTGCGCACGGTGCGCGGCATTCCCTTGCGTTTGCGCTCGTCGGAGGAGGTGGGCCTGCCGCTGGCCACACGAATCGAGGTGCGCGGCGAGGTCTATATGCGCCGCGACGATTTTGCGACATTGAACGAACGCCTTGCGGCGGCGGATGAGAAGGTGTTTGCCAATGCGCGCAATGCGGCGGCTGGCGCGTTGCGCCAGAAAGATCCGGCGCTCACCGCGAAACGCCCCCTGCGCTTCTTTGCCTATGCCGTCGGCCCCTTTAGCGGCGTGGAACTGGCCAGCCAGTGGCAGACGCTGCACTACTTTCGCGCCTTGGGCCTGCCGGTCAACCACGATGCGCAACGTTTCGACGCTTTCGCCGCCGTTGTGGCCTTCTGCCATGAGTGGATGGCGCGCCGCGAGGATCTGCCCTATGAGGCCGATGGGATTGTGGTGAAGGTGGATGCCTTTGCGCTGCAACAGGAGCTGGGCGTGGTGCAGCGCGATCCGCGCTGGGCGATTGCTTTTAAGTTCCCGGCACGCGAGGCGGTGACGCGCCTTACGGCGATTACGGTCAACCTGGGGCGCACGGGGGTGCTGACGCCCAACGCCGAACTGACGCCGGTGGCCATTGGCGGCGTGACGGTGCGCAGCGCCAGCCTGCACAACGCTGACTACATCAGCGAGCGCGACATTCGCATTGGTGATTTTGTGACGGTAAAACGGGCGGGCGATGTGATTCCCTACGTGGTTGGCCCAGTGCTGCACTTGCGCGAGACGACGGTGCAACCCTGGAGCTTTCCCAGCCACTGCCCGGCCTGCGGCACCGCCCTCGAGCGGGTCGAGGGCGAGGCTGCCTGGCGCTGCCCCAACTTCGGCATCTGCCCGGCGCAACTGGTGCGCAAAGTGGAGCATTTTGTCAGCCGCGGGGCCATGGACATCGCCGGCATGGGCGAACGCCAGGCCGAGCAGTTCGTAAGCGCCGGGTGGATCAACGATGTCGCTGATCTCTACACACTCACACCTGAGACCTTCACCGACGTCGAGGGCTACGGCGCGAAACGGGTCGCCAACCTGCTCCAGGCGATTGCCGACTCCAAGCAACGCCCCTTGGAACGGCTGCTCGTCGGCTTAGGCATTCGCTTCGTAGGCAGCGTCGCCGCCCGCGATCTCGTGCGCCACTTTGGGAACTTGGATGCGCTCATGGCCGCCAGCGAAGCCGACCTGATCGCCATTGAGGGCGTAGGGCCGGTGGTGGCTGCCAGCGTTGTCAACTTCTTCCAGCGCGAAGCATCGCGCCAACTCATCGCCAAGCTACGCGCCGCCGGACTGCGCATGGCGGGCGACGCGGGCGCAGCGGCGGCAAGCACAACCCTGGCGGGCAAGACCTTTGTGCTCACCGGGACGCTGCCGAGCATGACGCGCGAAGCGGCAGGGGCGCTGATTGAGGCTCACGGCGGCAAACTCAGCGAGAGCGTCAGCAAAAAGACGAGCTACGTCGTGGCCGGCAGCAGCGCAGGCAGCAAGCTGGCCAAAGCGACGCAACTGGGCATCCCCGTCCTCGACGAAGCGGGCCTGCGGACGCTGCTGGGGGACGCGGGGG
>RSAS01000823.1 GCA_003934145.1 Candidatus Viridilinea halotolerans
GCGCAGCCCCCAAGAACCGCCCCGTTCGGCGGGGGCTTGGGGGCGCAGCCCCCAAGAACCACCCCGTTCGGCGGGGGCTTGGGGGCGCAGCCCCCAAGAACCGCCCCGTTCGGCGGGGGCTTGGGGGCGCAGCCCCAAGAACCGCCCCGTTCGGCGGGGGCTTGGGGGCGCAGCCCCCAAAAACCACCCCCTCCCAGCGGGGGCTTGGGGGCGCAGCCCCAAGAACCGCCCCCTCCCGGCGGGGGCTTGGGGGCGCAGCCCCCAAAAATCTCCTTTTGTGCGCACTTGGCGGCGCAGCCGCCAAGTGCGCACAAAAAATCAAGGATTGACCCATGAGCGCAGCGCCACTCGAACTGATCGTCCGCTTTCAGGGCCAACTGATCCAGCGGGTTCCGCTTACCGAAGATCGGTTGAGCATTGGGCGCACGCCCGACAATGGCCTCTCTTTGCCCCATCCGCAGGTGGCCCGTCAGCACGCCGAGTTGCGCTTGGAAGGCAAACAGATCTTTTTGGTGGATCTGGGCAGTAGTAGCGGCACCTTCGTGGGTGAAACGCGCCTCTTGGCCAATCAACCCCACCTGCTCATGGCCGCAACGGTCTTGCGCATTGGCCCCTTTGAGCTCTTCTATCAGGCCGAAACAACAACCGAGGAGGTTGCCGAGCCGGTGGTGGCCGTGACTCAGAGCGAGCTCTTGGCCGATGTGCCACTGCGCACCTTACCCCAACCACATACCAATACTCCCGCACCGCTCCCAGTGGGGCCGCGCAGTAACTACGTGGCCTACTTGCCGGGCATCTACCAAGATCACGAATTTCTAGGGCGCTTTTTGCTGATTATTGAGGCGCTGTGGGAGCCACTTGAGCAGCGTCAAGACCACCTGGCGATGTATTTTGATCCCCGGACATGTGCCCCGTCTATGCTACAATACCTGTCAGCATGGCTCGATTTGCCGCTTAATCCCTTCTGGCCTGAGCCGCTCCAGCGCGTATTGTTGGCCGATGCACTCGATCTGATGCGTTGGCGTGGCACCCGCTACGGACTGGTACGCTTGATCGAACTGGTTACCGGCCTTACCCCAGAAGTGCTGGACGAACCCAACCAACCCTATGTGATGCGGGTACGGCTGAGCGTTCCCACCAAACATACCGTTGATCGGGATCTCATTGAAGACCTGATCAAAAGCCATAAACCGGCTCATATCGGCTATATCCTAGAGCTGAGGTGAGGCCATGACCACCGACTTTGCCTTTGATGGCGACGAATCCGCTGCTGGCGGCGGTGCCGCTCCGTTGCGTCTTGACGTGCTTGGCCCCCAAGGCGAGACGCTGCGTAGCGTGACGCTGCCTGAAGGGGTGCTGACGGTGGGCGCGGCAGGCGGTAATCAGTTGGTGTTGGAGGGCGAAGGGGTTGGGCGTTACCATTTGCGCCTCAGCCTCGCGGGTAGTGAACTGACAGTAACCGATCTTGGGACGCGGGGCGGTACCCAGCTCAACGATCAGCCCTTGCCGCCCCAAATGGCAATTCCCGTGCCTGCGGGCGCAACGCTACGCTTGGGGCCCTTTCGCTTGCGTTTGGGCCAAACGCAGCAGAAGAGCCAGACGGCGACGACGACGGCACTCCCGACCGAAAACGTGTCGAGTGACCTGAGCCTGGCGATTGCCGATGGCCGCGAGACGCTAGAGATCACCCCCGGCCAGATGACGGTAGCGGTACTCACGTTGAGTAATCGCGGCGACCAAGATGCCCAAGTGCGCCTCGCGGTGGAGGGCGTTCCCGAAGTATGGCTCAATTTGCCCGATGCGCCAGTGGCTCTTCCGGCGGGCAGCATCGTCAATCTGACCCTTCAGATTCAGGTGCCCCGCGAAGCGGCGAGTCGCGCCGGTGAATATCCGCTCATCATCCGCGCCCGCGAACGCGGGCTGGGCGGTCAGGTCTGCACCGTCACTGCCCGCTGGACCATCTTGCCCTTTGCGGAATCACATGTCGATCTGCGCCCGCGTAAGCGTATGGTGCGCGGCACCGCGACCGCCGACTATAGCCTCATGCTCGATAATGCGGGCAACCAAGCCGAGAGCTACACGATCAGTGTGGGCGAAGACGAGCCAGCACTCGACTACCAACTCGATCATGACCGCATTACGCTCCAGCCGGGCGGCCATGCGGCGATCCAGTTGGGAGTGCAGGCACGCGAGAATCCGAGCGGCGAGCAGCAGACTTACAACTTTACGGTGCAGATCCGCCCGCTGGCGAGCCCGCAGCCACTGGTGGCGGCGGCCCAATTGGGCCAGCAACGCCCCATCGCCCGCTGGGTTTTTCCGGCCATTCTCTTGGCTCTCTTGGCCCTCTTTGGCCTGGGCATGCTGCTCTGGGATCTCACCCGTGCCGGACAGGCGGTGGCCACCAACGGACCCCAGGGCGGTCTTACCCAAGAGCCGACGGATGCTTTGCTGGGGCCGACGATTGGAAGATCCGAGATCAATATTGAAGAGGCCCTCGCGGGAACGCAGACAGCGATGGCGATGTTGAGCCAGATGGATCAGCAGGCGACCGAGTTTGCCGAGCAGTTGGCTGCCGTGCGCACCGAGTCCAATCCGACGCTTGAGGCGCTCGCGATGGCGCTTGAGGAGGCCCAAGCCGTCGCTGCCGCCGCCGCCGCCGCTGCGGCTGAGGCAGCCACAGGTGGCAATAGCGCGAATGGTGGCGGGGGCAGTAGCAACGGGGGTGGGGGTGGCAGCGGCGACAATGGCGGCGCTGCCGCCCCGGCTCCCGCCCCGGCCCCCCCGCCACCTACGCCAGAGCCGCCCTCGCCCACGCCAACAGTGACGCCGACACCATCACCTACGCCGTCGCCGAGCACGAGCGTCATTCCCTCGCCCACCACGACAGGAACGGCCACCGCGACACCCACGCTTGTCGCGAGCAGTTTGCGCATGCGCTTCAGCGTGCCCGTCGTTGGTGGGGTGCGCCCCACCGATAAACTGCCCGCTTTTGTGATTGAACTCATTGATGTAAATGGAACCCGTGTGACCGATATACCCGGTGAGGTCGCGCTGCGTATTGCCGATGCTTCGGTCTGCACACGGGCGAATTCCGTCGAATTGAAGGGCCTGAGCAGTGTCCGATTCATTGATGGCCTAGCAACGTTTCAGGATATTCAGATCGATTGTGTGGGCAATAATTATGTATTGCAGGCGAGTACCTCGAGTGGGCCGGCGGCGATCCGCAGTGAGCCGTTTAGTATTATTGAAGGTTTGGCGACCCACCTAGCCTTTGCGGTAACCCCCAACCAGACGCGGGCGGGTGAGGCGCTGAAGATCCAGGTAGCGAATGAGCCGGGGCCAGTGCTAGTGCGGGCAGTGGATGAGTTTGGCAACTCCGCTCGCGTCGCCAGTGGCGTGGCAGTCTCCATTGATGCCGCCTCGGGCCCGGATGGCCCCGGAGCGCTTGCCGCCGGGAGTGTAGTGAGTGCTCCGCTTGATCCCACCACCCGCACGGCCAGTTTTAGCAACCTGCGCCTCAATCGTGCTGGCACCTACACCCTGCGCGCTCAAAGTGGCCAGATTAGCAACCCGGCAATCAGCAACCCCTTTATCGTCCAAGCCAATCAACTCGTCTTTGTGCCCGCCACCCCGTTGAGCGTCGTTGCCGCTGCGCCGCTTGAGGTGCGCGTCGCTGCACGCGATGTAACCAATCAGGTTGATCAAACTTTTGCCCTCCCTCTCGTCTTGACGCTCTTTGATAGCAGTGATCAACAAGTCCAACAGGTGCAACTCAGCGCCAATGCCGGCGAAGCACTCTTCCGCTTCAACGCGCCCGCCCGCAGCGGCACCTATCGCATCACGGCGGAAGGCGCGGGCTATAATGTGATTACGCGCAACCTCGCGGTGAGCGCCAACG
This sequence comes from Candidatus Viridilinea halotolerans, assembly GCA_003934145.1. Lineage (GTDB taxonomy): Bacteria > Chloroflexota > Chloroflexia > Chloroflexales > Chloroflexaceae > Viridilinea > Viridilinea halotolerans. The sequence continues at coordinate 3,899 of RSAS01000823.1, forward strand.
GCCTAAGTTTCGTCAACCAGCCCCGCACAACGCGCAGCGGCGAAAATCTAGCAGTGACCGATCGCCCTGCTGGTGAAATACGCATTCAGGCCACCGATGCCCAGGGCAACGATCAGCAACTGACGGGCATGCTGACCCTAGAGTTGCTCGGCGGGCCGAATGAGCCGCAAACTGGTTTCCGCCAAGTAACCAACCCCGCCCCACCGCCGTCCGCGCCAGAATCGCCCTCACCCACCCCAACGGGAACGCAGACGCCTCAGGTGCAGTTTGTGCGCACGCTCACGGTGAGCATGACCAACGGGCTCGCAACGATTCCCAATCTGCGCATTGATCGTGCCGCACAGGGCTACCAACTGCGCGCCAGCATCAACGGCCTGACGGCGACTAGTAACGCCTTCCAAGTTACTGGCAACCAATTGCGGCTGAGCGGCTTGCAAGAGCGTTATCGCGCCGAACAGAATTTGGGCACACTCACCGTAGAGGTGCTGGATAGCTTAGGTCTACCTGATCGCACCCGCAGTGGCGACGTGAGGCTCACGCTGCAACAGCATGGCACCGCCGCCGCCCACCTGATCCGCCAAGGCAGCACCCAGCCGGTGAGCGAGTTGCTCCGCCCGATGAGTGCCGGACAATTGATCCTGAGCGATCTCTCGATCAACACCTTAAGCCAAAATCAGCCCTACAGCTTCGCCTTGAGCTTTGATGGCTTGACTGCTACCAGCACGCCCTTTTTGGTGGGGGCTAACCAGTTGCTTTTAGGTACGCAGCCTGACAATGTGCGTGTGGGTGACACCATCGTCCCCATGAGCATCCGGGCCACCGATAGCCAGGGCACGCTTGACACCACCTTTGCCGAGCCGGTGCAGATCACTCTGCTCGATAGTACGCTCAACAATGGCTTGCAGGGCCAACTGGCGCTCAACGGCACCACGGCGCTTAACTTTGGCGGCGGAACGATCACGGCCAACAATCTCAGCGTCAATCGCATTGGGCGCGAATACCGCCTGCGCGCCACCGCCGCTGGCCTCGTCGTCACCAGCAACCCATTCAACGCCACCGCCAATCAATTGCGCTTCACCACCCAACCGCTGCCCGGCCCCTACATTGCGGGGACTGATCTCATCCAGGTGGTGGTACGCGCCAGCGATGCATTTGGTAATGGCGATGCTACCTTTACCGCGCCCATAAGCATCTGGCTTACTGATGAAACTCCGCTGGTCGGTACAGGGAGTGGCGGTGTCGAAATGGAGGACACCATTACCATCAACCCCACCAATGGCAGCGCCAGCTTTAGCGACCTGCGCATCATGGATACCGGGGAAAACTATCGCTTCCAGGCGAGCGGCGGCGGCTTTACCACTGAGCCGAGTTCCCCCTTTAGTGTTCGTTCCAACGTGGCTCGTCGCCTTGATCTGGGTATGCCGACTCACTGCCTGACGACATGCCCCTACCCCTATATCCGCTACCCCGATATTCGCGTCCTTGATGAGTGGGACAATGTGGTTGAAGATTGGAACTACCCCCTGGATGCCGCTGTTGATCCGGTCATCGCGGTAGATGCAAGTGGCATCTTTAGTTGGCTCAGCGATGGCCAGGGCTTTTGGTATGGCTATGTGGTTAGTTCGTATCTTAGTGATCCCATTACCATTACCATTAGGCTTACGACAACGGATGGGGTCGTGACGCTGGAGGAGGAGGTGACTATTCCGGCGTTGCCTCTTCCTTAGACATGGTTCGTAACCAAGTTACGCTTTTTGCCGCTGCCGCGGCGGGGGTGCGGGGGTCCTCCTCCCATACGCATGAATTTAAGGGGCCTGCGGCCCCTTAAACCCCGCTGGAAAGGGAAATTTTTCGGGGGCCATGCCCCCGAACCCCCGCCGGCAGGCCCGCCAGAGGCTTACGTTCATGCGTATGGGACCTGGCCCCCGCAAAATCCCCCATTCCGAGCTACAGCCCAGATGATGCCACGCTCTTGGATATCGCAAGAGCGGCACAACTCATTCAAAGCTTTCTTGTCGGGATGGGAGCGGTGCCTTGCATGGAGAGCGCAAATCGCTGGCTGAGCTTGCCGAAGCCTGCGGTATTCCCTTCCCTAGAGATCAGACCTCACCCCTATGCCCCTTCCCTCTGATAACCTCACTCTCCCCGCTGCCTACCAGATTGTTGCGCAGTTTGGCCCCCACGAGACGGGATGGCTCTGCCATGGGCTTGCGGCGGACGGTACGCCCCATCTGCTTAAGTTGGTGCCGCCCGAGTTGGCAGCGCTACCGGGGTTGCAGGCGGCCTTGGAGCAGCAGGGGCTCTTTTTGGCTACCCTCGCTCATCCGGGATTGCTGCGCCTGCACCAGGTGGAGGCATGGGCCGATCCGCCCTACCTGGTGCTCGAGTGGTGTTCCGCTGGTTCGCTACGCGATCTGTTGCGCCAGCGCGGGAGTTTGGCCGATGATCTGCCCCTGGCCCTCGATCTCGCGGCGCAACTCGCGGCAGCCTTGGCCTACCTCCACGCGCAGGGCTTTGTCCACGGGGGTTTGGCCCCCGCCCATTTGCTCTTGGCACCCCGCGAGGATGGTGGTTTTACGCTCAAACTGAGCAATCTGGGCCTCGCGTGGCTGCTGCTCGACTATGATCTCGATCTGCCACCATGGGCCGATACCCTCCTCTACGCCTTCCCGCCAGAGCGCTGCCACGGGCTAGAATTGGATGCCCAAGCCGATGTCTACGCCTTTGGCGTGATCCTCTATGAACTGGTTACGGGTTGTGTGCCCTTTGCCGCCCGCAACCTTGACGACGCCGTCATCGGCCATGTCTATACCCAACCAGTCCCCCCCTCCGCCCTGAATCCCGCCATTTCCACCGCGCTCGATACGCTTATCCTGCGCTGTATTGCCAAAGAGCGCAACGCACGCTACGCGACCGGGGGGGAGCTTGTGGCGGCACTGAAAGGCGCAACGCCCGAAGATTCCAACACAACACCAAGCATCTCAACGTCTCCCCCCCTCTCCCACAA
>RSAS01000693.1 GCA_003934145.1 Candidatus Viridilinea halotolerans
GAGATTCCTGGCGTTGCAATGCGATTCCAGAAGGGGGCGCACACGTTTTCTGTCTGCCCTCTCCCACATTGTGGGAGAGGGGGCCGAAGCATGCGTACAGATGATCTGCACTTGAAGGAGCTATTAGGGGGCGCATGCTTCGGCCCTACGTGGGCATCTCCGCATTTCATGGCAAAACGCTTGACACCTATGAACCCTAGACATTCTCTCGCTTCGCTTCGTGCTCCGCGCTTCCCGCTTCGTGCTCCGCGTCCCCCTCTTTGCGCTCCGCGTCGCTCTCTTCGCGCTCCACGCTTCCAGTGGCTTCCTGCGACGGGCCAAAAGGCCGCCCCAGCAGATCGGCGACACCCGCAGTGGTGAGGCGCAAGTTGAACATGGCGCTGTCAATCGCCTGCTGGAAAATGGTCGGATCGGGCTCCTCGGTGGGGAGCGCCATGACAAAATGGTTCAACGCCTCGCTGCGTTGATCGATCAGGTCGTCCCAGGTAGCTTCAGGCGTCGTGCGGCGCAGATCGGCCAGATGCACCTCAGCAAACTCCAAGAGCTTCTCGGCGGTATCGGCGGTCAATTGCGCCGCTGCGCCTGCTAAGTAGTAGGTGGGACTGTCGGCGTCGGGCGGGGTATCAGCGGGGACGAGGTGGCCCACAATCACCTCGCCCTGGCCCAGACGGCGGGCGGCGTGGCTGTCGGCGAGGCGATAGGTTGCACCCGCGAAGAGTTCGTGTACGACGATCGCTTGCTTTTTGATGATTTCGTCAACGACATAGGCGCGCATGCGCACCGCCTGCCACGCTTCGAGCAGACGGCGCTCATACTCGTCGCTGGCAAAGCCCTCGGTTGCGTTTAGGCGCGCCACTAACGTCTGACCATCGGTTTGACGCACATCAAAGGCAAACCAGGTCAAGAAGCGTTCTGCGCCGCGATCTTCAGTGTCATCCAACTCGGCCATTTGTTCAACTTGGTACTTCTCCTGCCAAAAGCGCGCAAAAGCAGCGGGAATCTGATCGGGCAATTCCTGTGCCGCCTCGATGATTTTGGGCAACAGGAGATCCTGAGCCTGACGCAGCAGCATCTGTTCGCGGCGGTGTTCCGCATCCTGCTGCAAATGGCAATCTTTATACTTTTTGCCACTGCCACAAGGGCATGGCGCATTGCGGCCAGGCGAGGATGATTTTTTGGCGGCTTTGGCGGCCATAAGTAACTCCCTGCAAATAGGATGATTTTTGACGCAAAGGTGCAAAGACGCAATGTTCCTCGCGTAGGTGCGCCAACCCTTAGGGGCATGGCATTCAACTTAGCTGCTGGCTGTTTTTAAGCCATGCCTAATCTAAATTATTGTAGCATATCGCATCATCTTGCTCTATAATAGGCGTGAGAAAATTCTGTTCCTCTGTTCCTCTGTTCCTCTGTTCCTCTGTTCCTCTGTTCCTCTGTT
>RSAS01000375.1 GCA_003934145.1 Candidatus Viridilinea halotolerans
GCAATGCGATTCCAGAAGGGGGCGCACACGTTTTCTGTCCGCCCTTAAACCCCGTCCGGCGAGGAAATCGGAAAGGCAATGTAGGGGCGTAGCCCAGCGGCCCTCCCAAGAAGCGCCGCGCAGGAGGGAGTGTGCGGGCCGCTGCTACGCCCTTCCCGGGGAAGGCCCCTTCCCGGGGAAGGCATGCAAACGTAGGGTATGATGATGGCACAATAGATGACAGCCACCCCAACACACACCCAACCCCAACGCGCGACCATCGCGTCCCTATATGCGTCGGGCAAGGAAGCCCAGGCACACGATGAGTACGCCACGGCGCGGCGCTATTTCCAAGAGGCATTGCAGGTTCAGGTAGCGACGCTTGGGCACATGCACGCTGATACCGCCCAAACCCTCTCAATTTTAGGCAACGTGGCCTATCGCGAAGGCGCGCTCGCTACCGCCCGCCGCTATTACCAAGAGGCGCTGACCGTCAACGATGTCGTCCACGGTCGTGCCCATCCTGAAACCGCCGCAATCCTGCACGGCTTGGGGCTGGTGGCGGCGGCTGAGTATTGCTTCCCGCAGGCCCGTTCCTATTTTGCGGATGCGCTGAAGATCCGCGAAGCCACCCTGGGGCGTATCCATCAAGACACGGGCGACACCATCCATCAACTCGCCAGAGTAGCCGCCGCTGAAGAAGATTATCCGCGTGCTCGTCAAGCGTACCAAGATGAATTGGCTATCCGCACGGCATTAGCAGGCGCAGATCATGCGGAAGCGGTCTTTACTGTTTACGACATGAGTAATCTCGCCCGCAACGCTAGGCAGATGACGGGCTGGTGCGCCTTCTTGACCTTCATCTGGCTGCCTTGGCCAATGCGTGTGGTCGCGGCGTTGGGGGTCATCGGCCTGGGTTGGTTTGGGTACAAGCAACAGCCACGGGCGACGATCTGGGTTCACCGCCTCTTGCGGGTACTCCTCGCGCTCACCATCGTGCGCTTCGTGCTGTCTGGGTGGCAAATTGCTTGGGGCGCGGTGCCCTTGGGCATGTCTCTGCTCATGCTTGCGATCGGGGCATTCCTGGGCTTTGCGTGGCCGTGGCTCAAGAGCGACCTGCGGCAACTTTTTTTGAGTCGCCCCCGTTGAACGGCGCGGATGCGTTCTCCCGCGTCACAACTTGATGATGGCTTCGGGCCTCGTCTCAAGGCGCGTCTAGCAACGAGCCCCCCGCAAAGCGGGGGGCTTGTTGTGTTTCTTCAGCGCACATTGATCGCGCTTGTGGCTTATGCCCCGCTGGGGCGGGATGGTGCGGCATCAAGGTGGCGTCGGAGGGCCTCGACTTCCCCGACGAGCCGCGCCCGCGCCTCAGATCGGGTGTGGGTCAGTTCCGCGATGTGGGTCGCGAGTTCACGAGCCACTTGAAACCTCTTTCCTTTCACGCTCCTGCGTGGC
>RSAS01000852.1 GCA_003934145.1 Candidatus Viridilinea halotolerans
CATGGCCCCCGAAAAATTTCCCCTTCCGGCGGGGTTTAAGGGGCCGCAGGCCCATGCGCATGAACGTAAGCCTCTGGCGGGCCTTCCGGCGGGGGGGCGGGGGCATGGCCCCCGAAAAATTTCCCCTTCCGGCGGGGTTTAAGGGGCCGCAGGCCCCTTACGTTCATGCGCATGGGAGCCTGCCCCAACGCAACGTACAACTGTTATAGTACTATCGCCCACCAGTTATTAACTCACGTTGTTGAATTATCACCGCACGTAAGCAGACCTTGCCCAACATAAGGGTTTGCCGTGCGCTACCATGGGGTAAGAACAGTCGTGCAGCCAAAGGAGGCTCGCTATGCGTATCCCACCCCAACGTCATACCGCTCGTGTGCCGGCGGAACAAGAGGTGCGCTACTACATGCGCACCCCGCCGGTGACGCTCAATATCGCCGCACCGCTGAGTGATGCCTTGGCGTTGATGCGTGAGCATGATGTGCGCCGCCTACCTGTGGTGGTTGATACCGGTGAGCTGCGTGGGATGATTACTCAAGGCGATATTCGCGGTGCCGACGTGATGCGTATTGCTGGCCTCGATCCGCTCGATATCGCTCAGGCCCTGCGCCAAGTCAAGGTCTATGAGGTTATGACGGAAAATCCGATCACGGTTGCGCCCGAAACGGGGCTACGCGAAGCGGCCATGCTCATGATCGAAAACAAGATCGGTGGCCTGCCGGTCGTTGATGACCAGAACTGCGTTGTCGGCATTATTACCGAGAGCGATCTTTTCGAGACGCTGGTGCAGCAACTCGATAGCCACAATTCGTGGTGAGGGTTGGCGCTTTGCGTATTCCAAGGAACCGATGTAGCCAGTCGTTTGCTCACGATGAGGGCTTTGGGCTACGTCAAAGTCACCTCCGGTGGGGGTGCGGGGCGGACAGAAAACGTGTGCGTTGCCGCAAAAGAACGCAAAAAACTGCGCTGCCTGCTCTCTCTCCCGCCACGCGGGAGAGGGGGCGAGGGCCATTCATCCCTGGAGCATCCGCCTCCAGCGCCAGTTGGCGGGTACCGCCTGAGTACAAAACGTTACGTCACACCCTGCCTAAAATTTGGCTAAACAGGGGCTTGACAAGCCCAAGCTTGGATGCTATACTACGCGGGCTGGAACGAAGCGGCCTCACCGAAACGCAAGCGACGGTAGACCAAACAAGTGGTGAATAAAACTTAGCGAACCGCACTGATAATTTTATCAGAAACGTCGCCAGGAAGCCAGACACAATCTGAGCCTTCCTGGTTTTGTTTTATCACTTGGCATCCAGTTAGTACCTTGACAACCAGCATACAGTAGTAATAAAGACGGTTCACGTCAAAACGAGAGTGGAGCAACAGCTCTATTCTATTCAACGCAGAGTTTGATCCTGGCTCAGGACGAACGCTGGCGGCGTGCCTAA
>RSAS01000437.1 GCA_003934145.1 Candidatus Viridilinea halotolerans
TCCGTCGCATCCCAAGAGTGTAACGTAAGAAGCCGCTTTCTGAAACCATGTCTAACCGCAAAAGTAACACGGTGTATGTAGGGGCACGGCGCCGCCGTGCCCCTACGGTCAAAAGCGTCGAACCGGCTCAACAGCCCGCTTTAGCGGGCTGCGCAACGGTAGCCGACGGCTCGGTGGCTTGGTGGCTTGGTGGCTTGGTGGCTTGGTGGCTGAGCTTGCCGAAGCCAGCTTGCCGAAGCCAGTCGCCCGGCGTGGTCGGTGCCAGCAAAACAACACTACGTCACACCCCCGCCGCATAACGCAGGGGCAACCAGACACGCACTTCGGTGCCTGCGCCAGGGCGCGCCAGGATGGTCATGCGTCCGTCGAGGGCGGTGGCCCGTTCGCGCATTTGGCGCAGGCCCAAGCGCGTCCCCGGCTGCTCGCCTTGGGCACCGGGATCAAAGCCGATGCCGTCATCACGCACTACAATCTGTAGGCCGCCGTCAATTGTGCGCAGCGCCAGCGCAACGTGGCGCGCTTGGGCATGTTTGGCCGCGTTGTTGAGCGCCTCTTGGGCAAAACGGAAGGCGGCCAGTTCGAGTACATGGGGCAGGGCCGTCGGCAGATCGCTCAGATCCAGTTCAAACTCCCAATCCTGCTGTTCGGCAAATTCATTGACATAACGCCGTAGCGCGGCTACAAAACCGAGTTGGCTCAACTCCATAGGGCGGAGGGCAAAAATAGCGCGGCGCAACTCCTCGATCTGTTGGCGTAGATTGGCCTTCAGGTTGACAAATTCCGCGCTCAAACGCTCTGGCTCTTGGTGCAACCAATCTTCCCACAGATCAACACGCATGCGCAAAAAGGCCAGACTCTGCGCCACGCCATCGTGGAGATCGCGTGCAATGCGCGTGCGCTCCTCGGTAATGGCCTGCTCCAATGCAGCAACACTCGCCAATTCACGGGCGCGGCGACGGCTCCCCTGGATACTTTCGGTCAACTCGCCCGCTACCGTCACCACGAGCGCCAAACTCTCGGCGCTCAGCGCGAGGACGTTGGGCGCAGCGGTTTGGCCCTCAGGGAGTTCCAGCGCCAATTGGCGCGTTGTGCTCAGGTAGCCCTCGATCCAGCCGATCTGCACTTGGTCGCGTTCGGCGAGGGGCAAGATCAGGCAGGCAACGATGTCGGCGGGCGGGCGACTGCGCGGCGTGAGCAGCATTGGTTCGGGGGGCAGTTGGTAGTGGTGGGCTAAGCCAAAAGCCTGACGTGCTGCCCCAAGTTGCTCTTCGTTCAAGCCGCTACAGCGCGCCGTGAGCGTCGCCCCCTGCTCGCCATAGAGCACCAGTGCCGCCGCACGGGCGGCGAAGAGGCGGGCGGGCAGTGTGATGGCGTAGTCGAGTACATCATCAAGCGTGTCGCTGCTCGCAATGCGCTGGTTCAACTCGTAGAGC
>RSAS01000455.1 GCA_003934145.1 Candidatus Viridilinea halotolerans
CGGGGGCATGGCCCCCGAAAAATTTCCCTTTCCAGCGGGGTTTAAGGGGCCGCAGACCCCTTAAGTTAATGCGCATGGCATAGCAACCCAACACACCAGGAGGACTCGACAATGGAGTACGAGCACAACGACGAGATCAAGATGCTGCGCCAGACCGTGCGCGAGTTTGTGGACAAGGAGATTCGCCCGATTGCGCGTCAGTTGGACGAAGAGGCGCGCGTGCCAATTGAGGTAATCAAGAAGGCGGGCGAACTGGGCTTCCTGAGTTTGCCCTTCCCAGAGAGCGACGGCGGGCTTGGGCTGGGCATCACCGGCTACTGCGTGCTGATGGAGGAGTTAAACCGCGTCTGTGCGAGCACGGCCACCATTGTGGGCGCGCACACGCAGTTGGCGGCGGCAAGTGTCTGGCTTGGCGGCACCGCAGCACAGAAGGATACGTACCTCACGGGCATGATGACCGGGCGCTTGATTGGCGCATGGGCGCTGACCGAGCCCAATGCGGGCAGCGATGCCGCCAACATTAGCACCAGCGCCGAGCTTCGCGGCGACGAGTGGATCCTTAACGGCCAGAAGATGTGGATCACCAACGGCAGTTTTGCCGATGTGATTATTGTTCACGCCGTCACCGACAAGAGCAAAGGTGCGCGCGGTGGCGTAACCTCCTTCATCGTCGAGAAGGACTTCCCCGGCTTCAAGGTGGGCAAGATCGAAGACAAGATGGGCCTCAAGGCGTCGCATACCTGTAGCCTCTTCTTCGAAGATCTGCACGTCCCCGCCGAGAATGTGCTGGGTGGCGAAGAGGGCGTCGGCAAGGGCTTCCAGATCGCCATGATGGCGCTCGACATTGGACGTGTTGGTCTGGGTGCAAGCGCGGTCGGTTCGGCCAAAGAGGCCTTTGAACTGAGCCGCAAGTACGCCACCGAACGCCACCAGTTCGGGCGGGCGATTGCCGAATTCCAAGCCATTCAGTTCAAACTGGCCGAAATGGCGGTGAAGATCTACACCATGGAACAGATTGTCTACGACTGCGCGAAGCGCGTAGACGCAGGCAAGAAGTCCACCATCGAGAGCAGCATCTGCAAGCTCTACTGCACCGACATGGCTAGTGAGGTTATTGACGAGGCCATTCAGATCCACGGCGGCATGGGCTTCTCACGCGAGCTGCCGCTGGAGCGCATGTACCGCGACGCCCGCGTGACGCGCATCTTCGAGGGCACCAACGAGATCCAAAAGAGCGTCATCGCCACCGAGTTGCTTAAGCAGGTGGGCTACCGCATCCACCGCCACGAGGGCGTCTACACGATGCCGAAGAAGAACGCGGAGTAGGCTAGGCAGGGGGGGCACGGGGATGAGGCGAAGCCCATACGCATGAACGTAAGCCTCTGGTGGGCCTTCCGGCGGGGGTTCGGGCTTGCCCTGAGCCTAGTCGA
>RSAS01000192.1 GCA_003934145.1 Candidatus Viridilinea halotolerans
AAAAAACTCCCTACGGGGGTTTGGGGGCATGGCCCCCAAAAAACTCCCTACGGGGGTTTGGGGGCATGGCCCCCAAGCCCCGCGCCGACGGCGAGCCACGTAACTCGGTTACGCCCGCCTAGCGGAAGGGCGGCGAGTAGAGCAGGCCACCATCGGTGTAGAGCGCGTTCTGACCACGCGGCAGGTTGAAGGGGGTATCGGGGCCAAGGTTGCGGTTGTAGATCTCCTCGTAGTTACCCACATGGCGAATCACGCGGGCAGCGAAGTCGTTGGGCAGACCGATGCCCTGACCCAGTTCGCCCTCAGCGCCGACGAAGCGGCGAATGGTGGGCTCTTCGCTGGCGAGGAAGGTGTCGATGTTGGCCGAGGTAATGCCAAGCTCTTCGGCCTCAAAGGTGGCAAAGACAATCCAGGTCACGGCATCGGCCCACTGGGCGTCGCCCTGCAGCACGGAGGGGCCAAGCGGCTCCTTGGACATGGTGACATCCAGGATCATGTGCTCGGTCGGGTCGTTGGCCTTGGTCTGGTAGCTCACCAAGCCCGACTTATCGGTGGTAAAGCCGTCACACTGGCCGCTGTCGTAGGCGGCGAAGGTGGCATCCGCATCCTGGAAGACCACCGCCTCGAAGTCGAGGCCACGAGCGCGGAAGTTGTCGGCGAGGTTGAGCTCGGTGGTGGTGCCGGTCTGCACACAGACGCGGGCGCCAGCCATGTCCTCAATGGTGCTGATGCCATCAGCGATACGCACCATCATGCCCTGACCATCGTAGAAGGTGATGGGGGCGAAGTCGAGGCCAACCGAACCATCGCGGCTGAGGGTGTGGGTGGTGTTGCGGATCAACACGTCCACTTCACCCGTCTGCACGGCAGTGAAACGCTCGGCGGCGGTGAGCGGGCGGAACTCAACCTTGGTGGGATCATCGAAGATCGCGGCAGCCACGGCGCGGCAGAAGTCCACATCGAAGCCGCTGAACTCACCGGCGGCATCCACGTTACCAAAGCCGGGCAGGACTTGGTTGGCACCACAGATCAGCGTACCCCGGCTGATGATCGTCTGCAGACGGCCACCAGTGGCGGGTTGGGCCATTTCACCACCAGCGGGGGCGGGCGCAGCGGTCGGCACCTCAGCAGGTGCTTCCGTCACGGCGGGATCGGCGGGCGCTTCCGTGGCATCAGCAGGCGCAGCGGGCGCCTCGGTGCCCGCTGCGGACGGCTGTCCAACGGGCGCTTGCTGTTGTTGACCGCCACACGCCGCCAAAACCATGGCGAGCGCGGCAGCCAGAAGGACGAGCATCTGTCGCTTCATGAGAGTCTTCCCTTATTGTTCTACGCAACGCCATCCCACCGAACCCTATCGGCGGCGCATGACATTGCAGTGAACCCTGTGGTTACGGCCTTTGGCCAAACGCAAAAGAGCAGTCAGCGTGCTACTGATCCTGCGCAACGGCCCACTTGGCCGTCACAATCAACGCTGATCGTAGACTCGTCAGTCATGGGATTATTGTGGATTGTACCACAATGATCAGGGGCATGCAACAATAATTTTACTTTTGGATGGGACGTGGGGGCGCTAACGTAAGGGGCCTGCGGCCCCTAAAACCCCGCCAGAAGGGGAGATTTTTCGGGGGCCAAGCCCCCACCCCCCCGCTAAGGGTTAGCGTCGTATGCCTCGGGCGAGGAGTGCGGAGAGCACCAAGGCGCCTTGGAGCACTCCGGCGATACTGCTATCTACGCCGAGGGCTAAGGGAAGTTGGACGCTGCCAATGGTGAAACTGGCGAAGGCGATGCTCACCGGCAGCACCCAGATGGGGCGGGCGAGCACCAAGAGGACGACGAGCAGGCCGAGTAGCCCGACACCGCTGGAGACGTTGGGGATGAGTTGGTGGAAGACTGCGATCACTTGCAGGCCGCCGGCGATCCCGGCCAGTGCCCCGCAACTTGCCATTGCTTGGGCGATGCGCCAGGGGGCAGCGACGCCCATACGGTCGGAGGCGGCGGCGTTGAGGCCGACGGCGCGCACCTCTAAGCCCCAGCGCGTGCGGGTGAGCAGCCACCAGACGAGTGCCAGGGCGGCAATGGCAATGATGGGAGCGAGTGGTGCAAGACGCAGGCCACTCAGGGTGGGCAGCCAGAGATCACGGGGAAGCAGCCCGGTGCCCGAGGCCGCCGCTGCCCCGCTGCGGCGCCACGGCCCCAGGATCAGGTAGAGCGCAAGGCCACTGGCGAGGAAGTTGAGGCCCAGGCCGGCAAAGATCTCGTTGACGCGTGCGCCTAAACGCAAGCTGGTTGCCAAGAGCGCCCAGAGCGCCCCGCCACCAGCGGCGCAACTCAGGCTCAGCGCCCAGAGCAGCGGCGGCGGAAACTCGGGAAAGAGGCGCAACGGCAGCATCGCGCCCAGTGCGCCCAAGACTACCTGGCCCTCAATGCCCAGGTTATAGAGTCCCGCCGCGAAGGTGAGCGTCAAACCACCCGCGCAGAGCATCAAAGGGGTGGCGAGCATCACCATATCACTAAAACGCACGGGGGTACTGAACGCCCCAAAAAAGAGAATCTGGTAGACCGCCAAGGGCGAGACGCCCGCAATCAGCAGCACAAGCGTCGTCAGCGTGAGCGCCCCCGCCAGGGCGAGCAACAGGGGTGAGGGGCGCAGGATGATCTGACGTAGGCGGGGCGTCCATGGCGGCGGCGAGAAGATGGGCTGCGTCTTGTTCATCCTGTTGCCTTGTTTGGATGCGAGGCTTCGCCCCACATCCTCAAAGTGAAATAACTCAAATGGAAAAAACCGCCGTAGGGGATGCACGCACCTCACCTACCAGAATGACGTACGCCCGATTATATGGTATCGAAAACGATACTGCAAATTGGGGGAGGCCAGCGACACGCTCCCTTCGTGTATCGCTGGCCTCCCCGTCACCCCCATCACCCTCCCGCACCCGTTGCGCCTGCTCATCGGCTTGTTGTCGTCACGCTCCCTTCATTTGTCTGCGTATCTTCCGTTCCATGCCATTGCTACTGGGAACCCTCCTTCTTGAGCACGAACAGCAACTGCCCTTCTTGAACAATATCGTTCAGTTTGATGCAGACCTCGGCGATATGGCCATCGAAGGGGGCGAGAATCGCGTTCTCCATCTTCATCGCCTCGAGGTTGGCCACCTCCTCGCCTTTGCGGATGACATCGCCGACATGGATCGGGCCGCGCTTCGGGTTGCCGATGCGCCATACGTTGCCGTTAATGGGTGCGCCAATGTCGTTGGGCCCTTTGGCCAGCCGAACCTCGGACTTTTTGGCCCGTGGCGTCGCCACGGGGTAGACGCGGGTTACATTATTGACCTTCATGACCACATGGATCACGCCCTCGTGCTCTGCGCCGACCGATAAGAGTTCGATGCAACACGGCTTGCCGTCAAGCTCAAAACCGACCTTCTGGCCAGGATGCTGCAGGCCAGAGTGCCAGACATCAGTTGGCAGTACGAGCGAGGCCACGCCGTAACGCTCACGGAACTCGATAAAACTGAGGGCGTCTTTGGGATGCATCAGGTAGAGAATAAACTCCTCCTCGCTCGGCACCCGCCCGATCGCCTCGCTCAAGGTCGCACGGAGCTTGTCAAGCTTATCATCCTTGAGTGTCTCGAGGGGCGAGAGTTCGGTGCGGCCCTTGATCTTGGCCTGCCACTCGTCGCCGAAGGCGCTCTGGTAGACCCAGTCAGCCGGCCAGCCGACTGGTAGCTTCCCATAGTGGCCCACGAGCAGATTCTTAAAGTCGCCGGACGCATTGCGAAAGAGCAGGAGCAACTCTTCGCGCTCGGCCTCGCTCATCGCGTCCAGATCCTGCCCTTGCTCCTCGACAAACTTCGTGAGCAACGCGATCAGCCGTTGGGCACCAGCCTCGCCCTGCTCCTTTGCGTAGCGGTTGACGATCCCGCTACAGGTCACCCAGGTGATCTGTGAGCCTGGGGTGACATCGAAGTAGCGCACGATCTGGTTGTAGAGGCTCATCACGCGCAGGATGGCCGGCATCAGGTGAAAAAACCCACCCTTCTCAGCCTGCTCGAACGAACTCGGGAAGGCGCCGCCAGGCATGCGGTGTTTGGTCACCCCGTGATCGTAGCCCTTGAAGGGTGACTCGGCCCACTCGTAGTGGCCGATCCATTCGCGCACGCGTTGGTTGGCCTGCTCGGCGACGGGCCGGTTGAGATGCACATGGATGCCGCCCTCTGCAAAGTAGGCCTGCACCCCGAGGATGGGCGGGTGACCGTAGAAGCGCACGAGGGCATCTTCCTGGACATCAACGATCTTGGCGCCGGCTTGGGCAGCGGCAAAGAGCGCCGGAAGGGCCAGTCCGTCGGTGGTGTGGCGATGGTAGTGGATCAGCAGTTCGGGGTACTGATCCTTGATCGTGGCCACCAGTTCGCCGATACGCAACGGGTTCCCGACACCGGCCATATCCTTGATGCACAGGATGATCTCGTCAACGCCGCCGCAGAGCGCGACGATCTCGCGCACAACCCCAAGGTAGTAGGCGTTCGTGGCCCAATCGGCCACCGTGAACGAGATTGCCGGCTCAAAGAGACGCCCGCAGCGCATCACGGTTTCCGCCACCGTACGCATATTGCGTACATCGTTGAGGAACGAGAAGCAGCGCCAGACGTCGATGTCCACCTGCGCGACGGCGTATTCGATCACATTCTTGGGGTACGGTCGGTAGCCCCAGAGGTTCGTCTCACGGATCAGGGTCTGGAGGAGAACGTTCGGCATCGCCTGGCGCAGAATCCGAATCTCCTCGAAGGGGCTCTCGCGGCGGTTCATAATGCCGACGTGCCAGCGGGCGCCGCCGTGGCACTCGGCGCTGAACAGGCCCATCTCGTCGAAGAGCGGGGCCAGGGTCTGGAGATCGCAGATACGGTGGCGATTCTTGAAGTCAGACTGGCCGGCGTCGCGCATAGTCACCGAGGTGAGCGCGACGCCTTGCAGATCGCGGACGGCCTGGACAATCTCGCGGGCCGCCATACCGGGGCGAACGAAGGCGTAGGTGCCCTGCGTACTGGCAGGTTGAAACGTGCTGCTGGTCTCCATGCTGCTCCTCACATCCAACTCTGGGGGCCCAAAGCGGAAATCTCGGCCACGTACTGGGCGACCCGCAGCATCTCATCCTCGCTCGTGCTTTCGCGGAAGCCAGAGACAAGCTCTGGCAGATGCTGTTCGATGAAATTCGTCGAGAAGTCGCCGGAGATGAATTGCGGATGCCTGATGATACTCAACAGCAGCGGGGCGAGGGTCTTGACACCCTCAACGCGCAGATCGCCGGTGAGGGCGCGATCCATCACCCGCAACGCATCGGGCCGGTCGGCACCTGAGGCCATCAAAAGCATGAAGAGCGAGTCGTAGTAGGGCGAAACATCCTCACCCTCGGTGGTACCGAGTAGGACACGCACATTGGGACCCATCGGCGCACGCAGGCGGGTAATCGTGCCGAACGAGGGGCCGAAGCTCTTGGGGTCTTCAGTGTTCAGACGCACCTCAATCGCCCAGCGGTTTGGGACGACATTGAGCTGTTTGATCGGCAGGGGTTTGCCCTCAGCGACATCAAGCATAATGCTGACAATATCCAAGCCGGTTATCAACTCGGTGATGCCATGTTCCACCTGAAGCCGGGTGTTAACCTCAAGGAAGTAGAAGCTCTGGGTGGCCGGGTCGAAGATAAATTCAACGGTTCCTGCCGAGGTGTAGCCGATGCGCCGCATGAGGCGCGCCGCAGTAACGCAGATCTCCTGGCGAAGGTCATTTTCGAGGGTCGAGGGTGCCTCTTCGATGATCTTCTGGTTACGGCGCTGGAGCGTACACTCGCGCTCGAAGAGGTGAACGACATGCTGATGCTCGTCGGCGACGATCTGTACCTCGATGTGACGTCCCTGTTCGATATACTTTTCGGCCAAGACGATGTCGTTACCAAAGAACTTTTTGGCCTCCGAGCGGGCCTGGGCTAGGGCTTGCGCGATCTGCTCCGGGCGATCGACCTTGAGCATGCCTTTGCCGCCACCGCCGGCAGCCGCCTTGATCATGATCGGGAAGGTGACATCATCGTCGCGCATCCAGTCGCTGATCTGCTCAACACTGGTGACATTGTCGATGCCCGGGATTGTCGGCACATTCGAGCGCTTCGCAAGCTCTTTGGCCCGAATCTTGTCGCCCATCAACCGAATGACTTCGGGGGAGGGGCCGATCCAGATCAGGCCGGCGTCGTTTACCTGTTGGGCAAAGTCCGCATTCTCTGCCAGAAACCCCCAGCCAGGGTGGATAGCGTTTGCGCCGCTACAGAGGGCCGCATCGATAATCCGGCCCGCATTCAGGTAAGACTCGACGGGCGGTGCCTCGCCGATATGGATGGCGGTGTCGGCCATAAAGACGTGGTAGGCCAAACGATCAGGGGTACTGTAGACCGCAGTCGTGGGGATCTTGCGATCACGGCATGTGTGCATGATCCTCACGGCTGGGACACCGCGGTTGGCCACCAGGACTTTGCGGATAGTGCGTTGCATAGATACTACCTTCTGCTTAGGGAAGCGAAAGTTGTTGATTGCCCCGTCGCTTTGTCACCCTGAGCGCAGCGAAGGGTCTCTCGTCGTTACGCGAAGAGATGCTTCGCTGCGCTCCTAAGAGGCTGTCTGAAAAGGGTGTCAGTGCCATACCATGCTACGTGGCACGCGGTGGAGTGCCGGCTTTAGCCGGCTAAAGCCGGCACTCCACTGCGTAGCGACCGACTTTTTAGACAGCCTCTGAGACGCCATGTCCGGCTATCGGCTATCGGCTATCAGCTATCGGATTTGGCATTAGCCGGCTAAAGCCGGCACTCCACTGCGTAGCGACCGACTTTTCAGACAGCCTCT
>RSAS01000748.1 GCA_003934145.1 Candidatus Viridilinea halotolerans
TCCCGCATCCCGCATCCCGCATCCCGCATCCCGCATCCCGCATCCCGCATCCCGCTTCGCCGCCTCACGCCTCACGCCTCACACGCCACGCCCCACCCAAAATCACCAGCAATAGGCCCAAGCCGAGCCAGCGTTCGAGATGCATGTTGGGGCCGGTGCTGGTGGTTGGTAATGCAGCGGGAATGGGGAACGAACTTGCTGCTGGTGTCGCACTCACGGCAAAGACCGAGAAATGGGTCACGCTGCCACAGAATTGCCCTTCAAGCACCGCTGTCGGCAAGGTCACCCACTGATTCAAGAGGCGATCAAAGTTGTGCAACTGCACACCACCCAGCCCACGCGCCGCTACGACTCGTTCGGGCGGCAAACGGAAGCAGATGGTCGCTGGTGGATTAAAATTGGGCCGTTCAATGACATTACGGTTGCTATCAAGCAAGCGTGCGCGCACCATCACCGTCAGTTGCACGGCACCATTTGCTGGCGGAGGCAGCGTTGCGGTCACGTTGCCCGGCGCGACATCCACTTCAAGCCAGTAGGGGCAAGCCGGGTTGCCCCAACGATCGGTTAGGTTGCGTAGCGCCTCACCCGGAATGTAGACATTGACTTCCGGATCAACACTATCACCAGGCAAGCGCAGCAGGTTTGCGCCTGCCCACGCGCCTTGCTGGAGGTAGGACGGCACACACTCACCTGCGACGGGCGGCGGGGGTTCTGTAGGCAACGTTGGTGCAGGCGGCGGCAGCGTCGTCGGCGGCGCACCGCCAGGCACCGTCTGCGCATGCGCACTCCCCGCACTTGCCACCATAAGGCCCAACACGAGCAGCAAGGCGAACAGTAGCGACAATGATTGAGGGCTTCTTTTGGCCATCGTAGAGTCTCCTTTATCACATCAACGAAATTCAACTTCTAAAATTACATCCCGCTTTAGGGTAAGATCAAGCAGCGCGGGAGGATTGATCAGGCGCACTCCCGGCGGAAGTTGGAGATCAATGCGCAGGGGCACTGCTTCGCGGCCCGCCTGCTTTTGCACATGCAGATGGTAGCGGTAGCCCACCTCACTGCTCGTGACCACACTGGCGGGCAGGCTGTAGCGCAGACGGATGCTGCGCTGTTCGCCTTGGTTGAGGGCAAAATAGGTCGAAAATTCGCGGAGGTTGGCGTCGCCCCACGCGCTCACCACCTGTCCATCGGCGGGCATGCCCGTCCACGTCAATGCCGCCGCCGTTGGCCCATGCTCGGCATGGAGCAGCGTCGCTGCCGCCGGAACCAAGACGCGCAGGTAGCCGCGGTAGCACATGAGCGTGAGTTCGCGGTAGGTTATGCCGCCATACGCGCCCCGTCCTGGGCAAAAGCCCGCCGCCGCCGCGGTGTGGGTGTAGGTCAACGTTAAGGTCGCCACCGGCGCAGTTGGGTCGCGCAGGTCGATGGCGTAGTGCAGTGCTTGTTGCAGGCTATAGTTGGACTTGGTGTAACCCAGGTTGTCATCAACCACCATGAGGAAATCGCTACCCTGAGGCTGCACCGCGCCATCCCAACCCAGGCGGGCGAAGAGTTCGGCTTCGGCGGGAGCGCTGGCGGCAATCAGCAGGTGGCGTTCATCGGCCAGGCGGCGCAGCGTAACGATCAACGGGGCCAGTTCAAGCTCGCCGGTTTCGATACGCTCAAGCATCGCCCGCGTCAGCGGGCCAACCGAAAATTCGTTGTTGCTGCCAAAACGCTCATGCTGGCGTTCGATGTAGGCCCGTACCGTTGCTGCGCTCACCGGCTCGGTTTCGCCCTCGACCATCACTGGCCCAATCGCGGTGAGCAGTTCTTTGAAGGCCCCAAAGTCGAGGGCGACGACATCCGCCACCAGCGGGCGACCGCTGAGCGCATAGAGTTGGCTGGCGACGCGGGCGGCGGTGGGGAAATCGGGCGACCAGTTGGCATCACGGAAGACCCAGCGATAGACGTGCATGTGGCGGCCCAGCGGTTCGGGGGCGTAGGGGACAGCCCGTCCCGGCAGCGGATTGATCCGCCCTGAATCCTCCATATCCAGGCTGAGCACATGGCCAGCGTGCAGGCTCAGGATGCCCGCACTGGTGATGAAGCCGCCGGTGGCGCGCAGTTCATCGCCACTCTGCGCAAGCAGGAGGTAGTCGCGCTGGCCGTTAGCGCCGAGGAGTGCGGGCAGCGCGGCGAGCAGATCGAGCGCCTCAGAGCCACGGTGCAAGCCAGCGGGAACTTGGCGCAGGTAGGTTGCAAGGGGCGCGGGAAAGCTCGTGGGATCAAGTGCGGCCCACGCTTGGTACGCTTGCTCCATCTGCGCCTGGGCCGTCGAGATCTGCGCTTGGCGCGTGGCCAAGCCAGTTGTCATCAATTCGCCCAAAGGCTGCCCCGCCTGATGCGCAAGCAGCAGCGGCACCAGCGTCTGGGCGCTTGTCGTGGTGGCCGCAAGCGTGGTGAGACTGGCGGCATAGAGCGCAGGTAGATGAGCTAACGGGGCAAACTGGCCACGCAAGCGGGCAGGCGGAACCTGCGCCCAAGCGGCGGCGGCTTGGGCGACGGAGGCGCGGGCGGTAGCGCTTTGGGCGGCACCCTGCTCAAGCGCAACAAGCAGTCCCGCCGGATCGGCGCGCAAGAGCGCAACCAGTTGATCCGGATCATGCGCAGCATTATGCAATGGGGCAACATAGGGCTGAAGCGGCGCGATCACCTGGCCAACATCGAGTGACGCGAGGCCCAAAGTGGCCCCCGCCGCCGCGAGCAGCGTCAACTCGTGGGCGCGCTGCGCCCGGGCTTGCAGCGCGGGCGAAAGCGTCGTTAGCGGCACGGCAGCCCAGGCGGACTCGGCGGCTTGGGCTTGGGCGACCGCCGCGAGCCATGCGGGGCGGGTAGTTTGCAATGTCGGCCAGAGATCCAGCAGGGCTGCTGGTTCACGCTGGGCCAAAGCGGGCGTTTGGGCCGTCAGCGGCCCAAGTGCGAGCAGGAGCGCCTCGGCTGCCGCGAGGCTCGCGTCGCCTGCGGCGAGCAGCGGGGCGGCGGCAGCGAGATCGTGGCCATAGCCAGGGAGCCACGCAAAACCCTGGGCCACTTGGGGCAGCGGGCCAAGCCCCGTGCGCAAGGCCGCCAAGTCGGCCCGTGCGCCAGCCAGATGCGCATCGCCCTCGGCCAAGAGCGCCTGCGGATCACGCGCCAGCGCCTCCAGCGTCTGGATGGCGGCCCAAAACGCCTGGGCGCTCTGTAGCAGACCCCAACCCCACCAGCCCAACCCCACCAGCACCAAGAGCGCCAGCAGCGCCACGCCACGCCAGACGCGGCGGCGGGCCGTGCGAGCGCGGGGCGCAGAGGGCGTGGCATGGGGTTTGGCTTGGCTTACAGGTGGGTGCATAAAATTCAATCCCCACTCCGCCGCCGACTGCGTGGGCGCGAGGACGACTGGCGGCTGCTGGCATTGCCCGTGGGTGTGGCGGAATCGCCTGGTCTGGCGTGCTCTTTCCCATTGCCATTGCCATTATGTCCATTACCGGAGACACCTTCCATCTGCTCCAGGGCCACCAGATCCTCCCAATCCTCCGGCGAACCGCTAGGCACCGGACGGGGATGCGCACGCGTTTTGCCACCACGCAGGTGGCGCAAGGCGCGGCGGAACTTCCGCCACCAATTCAACTTCTCCGGTTCGGCCTCGTAGCCATAGCCATAACCATAGCCGTAGCCATACCCATACCCATACCCGTAACGGCTCTTGCGTACACGGTTGAGCACCACGCCGGCCAACTTCACCCCCGACTGCGCTAAGAGGTGCGCCGAATGGCGTAGGGCGCTGGTGCGCGTCTTGCCATCGGTTGCCACCAGCACCACCGTGTCGCAGAGTTGCATCAACAGGGCGGCATCGGCCACCTGAAGCAGCGGCGGGCTATCAAAAACCAAAATATCAACTTTTGCCTTGAGCGCTTCAACCAACTCGACGAGCTTGGGCGAACTGAGTACCGCTGCCGGATCGGAAGGCAAGGGCCCGCTCGGCATGAGCAAGAGGTTGCTCAATTTGGTCGAATGGAGGTGAAAGTCCACCGGCGTATCGCCCTCGCGCACCAGCGCCGTGGTCAGCCCACGCAGATTATGGTGGGCAAAGTAGGTGTGAATCGTGGGACGGCGCAGGTCGGCATCTACCAGCAGCACCCGCTTGCCCGCACGGGCCAGCACCACCGCCAAATTGGCCGCCGTAATACTCTTGCCCTCGCCCTGATTGCCACTGGTCACCAGAATCGTCCGAAGCGGCTGGCCATAGCGCGCAATCTCCAAGCGCACGCGCATCATCTGGTAGGCCTCGGAGACCTTCGCATGGGGCGAGATCAGGGTCACCAGCTTATCCATTGGTCGCTGGCCCTCAATCTCGCTCACCGCAGCAAGGACACTCGTATCGAGCAATTCTGCCACCTGCGGGCTAGAGGTGACGCGATCATTCAAGAATTCCAAAAGGAGCGCGACGCCGACCATAAACAGCAGGCCAACGAGCGCCGCGAGGGCGGTATTTTGCATCACACGCGGGCGCACCGGTACGTCTGGCACGACCGCACGTTCAACCGTATGGACACTATTGGTCTGCTGCACCTCGGCCATGCGCACCTCTTCGATGCTCTTGAGCAGTGAGGCATAGCTGGTGCGATACATCGCCAGCAGCTCTTGCAGGCGGCTACGCTCAATCGCGTTGGCCGCACCCGTCGCCTGATCGAGTTGGGCCTGGGTGGCATCAATCTCGCTTTGCAACTTCTCCAGTTCCAGTTCAAGGCTCGCTCGTGTCGCGACAAAACGCTCGCCCTGGAGCGCCTCATTGCCCTGCACAAAGACCTCAACTAAACGATTGGCAATCGCCGCCACCTGCAGCGGATCTTCGCCCTCAACTGTCACGCGGATGAGTTGGGTATCACGCACCGGCGTCGTGGTAATACGACGCGCCAACGCATCCGGCGACGTGGTCAGATCGAGATCAGCAATGACCGCTTCCAGCATCGGGCGTGTCAACATCAGCGAAGCATAAGTACGGGCCAAGCGCTCACTGCTCAGAATGGCATTGTAGTCGGCATTAGCATTGTTGGCCGAAGCCTGGCTAATGAGCAACGTCGTTGAAGCCTGGTAGACTGGGGTCATCTCACGGCTCACCAGAAACGCCGCGCCCGCGCTAAGCAGCGTGCCCATGACGATCAGCCACGCCCAGCGGCGGACAATAAAAAGGTAGCGTAGCAGTTCGTTATCCATACGTTGCGTATTCCTTTTGCATTACGCTTAGGGTTGCCACCCTAAAGCCCGCTGTTGGGGCTGCGCCCCACGCTCCGCCGGAGCGGGGAAGGGTACGCGAGGGAACCAGGTTCCCTCGCGTACCCTTGCTACACCTCCATGAAAGAAAAAACGCTTCGGGGGCGACACAGCCTCTTCGATCTCCCACCGTGAGGCGTAACTTCACGCATAATCCATGTGAACGAAATATGTGCTATATTTCGAGGGAGAACGTGTCACCCTGCGGGGGTGGCAGAGGTTTCGACATCTTCTTGTAATCAAACTTAGCAAAGGCCAATGCGATGCGCCTAAGAGAGTTGCAGCGCCTGCTCTTCACCGCCGCCATGTTTGCCCTTGTCGGTCTCGGCCTGCTCGTTGCGCAGCCTGTCCAAGCCCAGGATGAGCGTTGTTTCGATGCAACTGGCTATTGCATAACGGGCGAGATCCGCCGCTTCTGGGAGCAGAGCGGCGGTCTGCCGGTCTTTGGCTACCCGCTAACGCCCTTGCAAGAGGAGGTGATCGAAGGGCGGCGCATCCAGGTACAGTGGTTCGAGCGCCACCGCCTCGAACTGCATCCCCAACTCGCCCCACCCTACCGCGTGCAGTTGGGGCGTTTGGGCATCGATCGCCTCGCTCGTGATGGACGCAGCGGCGTGCTTGGCAACGCCACCAGTGGTGAAGCAGGTTGCCACTTCTTCGCCGCGACGGGGCACAATGTGTGTGGTGAATTCTTGGCCAACTGGCGTTCTGCCGGCGTGGAACTGGACGAACGCCGGGGCTTCAGTGAAGCCGAGAATCTTGCGCTCTTCGGCTTGCCCATCAGCGCTCCGCAAGAGGAACAGCTCAGCGATGGGCGAACCTACGTTGTTCAATGGTTCGAGCGGGCACGCATGGAATTCCACCCCGAATTGCCGGTCGGACAGCGTATCCTCAACGGCCTGCTCGGCAGTGAGATGGCGCCACGCGCCCAGACGGGGCCGCAACGCAGTGTGCGCCATCCCGTGCGCATCAACATCCCCGCGATTGCTCTCGATACGGCGATTGTCGCGGTGGGCCTTGATGCGCAAGGTGCGCCGATTGTACCACGCCACGATGTCGCTTGGTACAACCTCAGCGCCGTCCCCGGCGAAGGCGATAATGTCGTGCTGTGGGGCCACGTCCTGCGCTGGGCCAACGCGCCCCACATCCCCGCCCCCTTCGCTCAAGTGCGCAACCTAGAACCCGGCGCACGCATCATTATTACCACGCGCAGCGGTGAGCAGCACACCTACTTCGTGCGCGAACAGATCTTGGTGCGCCCCGACGAAGTCAGCTACATCCTCCCCCAAGGTAGCGAACGGCTCACCCTCGTCTCCTGCATCGGCGACCAAGTCGTTCAGGATGGCTCGGTGGTAGACATGACCCATCGGCTGATTACGATCGCGACGAAAGAGTAAGCTTGTTCTGTCCACTCCAAGAGAGGCGAAGGATGCGAGGATGCGCCGCCTCCCGCCTCTCCAAGAGAGGCGAAGGATGCGAGGATGCGAGGATGCGAGGATGCGCCGCCTCCCGCCTCCCGCCTCCCGCCTCCCGCCTCCCGCCCCCCCCCCCCCCCCCCCCCCCTCCCCCCCCCCCCCCCCCCCCCCC
>RSAS01000282.1 GCA_003934145.1 Candidatus Viridilinea halotolerans
CTCGACCACGCCCGTGCCGATCTCGTTGCGGCGGGGTACGATGCGACCGCCGCTGGGGTTGCCGCCACCACCCTCGCTCCCTACGCCGCCCGTCGCCCTGCCGCGCCGCCGCTGGCCGCTGGGCTTCTGCCTGGGTGATTTCACATGGGTGTGACAAAAACTGTAGGGCTGCGTCCCACGCCCCGTCGGACGGCGGGAAGGTGCGAGGGAACTAGGTTCCCTCGCGCACCCTTCCTACAAATTGCGGATTTGGGAGGGCTTGGCCCTCCCAAATCCGTCTGCGGAGAAGAATCCCCGTGCCTCCCCATATTATCCTTACCGTGGATCTTGGCTTCGGCGATGCCGGCAAAGGTTCCATCGTTGACTACCTGACGCGCACCCATAGTGCCCATACGGTGGTGCGCTACAACGGCGGTGCCCAAGCCGGCCACCGCGTCGTTGCCCCCGATGGGCGAGCGCACGTCTTTGCCCAATTTGGCGCAGGTACACTGGCGGGCGCGGCCACCTTTCTCTCGCGCCACATGCTGCTGGAACCGCTGGCCATGCTCGAAGAGGAACGCCATCTCACGCGCCTCGGCCTTCCTGATGCGCTCGCCAACGTGACGCTTGATCAACAGGCGCTACTGATCACCCCTTTTGCACGGGCGCTCAATCGCCTGCGCGAGTTGGCCCGTGGCACCCAACGCCACGGCAGTTGCGGCATCGGTATTGGCGAAACGGTTGATCTTGCGTTGCACTACCCTGATCACGCCCCTCGTGCGGGCGATCTGCGCCATCCCGCAATACTGTCGCGCAAGCTCACCTTTCTGCGCGAGCGCGCCTATGAACGCCTCGCGGCGCTACGCCCAACCCTCCCCGCTAGCCCGGACGCCGCTGCCGAACTCGATCTACTGCACGATCCCGATCTCATCCCATGGCTCCTTGATGCCTACGACGGCTTCGCCCGTCGCGTCAATCTCGTCGGCCCGGAATATGTGTGCCAACTCTTGCAGCGCGACGGCACCATCATCTTCGAGGGTGCCCAAGGCGTCCTGCTCGACGAATGGCGCGGTTTCCACCCCCACACCACCTGGAGTACCACCACGCTGGCCTACGCCGACCAACTGCTCGCTGAGGCGGGCTTTACGGGCCAAACGCAACGTATCGGCATCACCCGCGCCTACGCCACCCGCCACGGCGCAGGGCCGCTCGTCAGCGAAGAGCCTGCTCTCACCGCCGCCATGCCCGATCCCGCCAACCATGATCACCCCTGGCAGAGCAATTTCCGCGTTGGCTGGCTCGACCTCGTGCAGCTTCGTTACGCCCGTGCCGTCGTCGGCCCCCTCGACCATCTCGCCGTTACCTGCCTTGACCGTCTCGCCGCTCTGCCCGAACTGCGTATTTGCACTAGGTATAGTTTTTCGGATGCTGCTGCTGGGACTTCAGGGCTGGGCGGAAATTTTCGGGGAGGGCTGGGCCCTCCCCGCACCCCTCTCCTTCAACTGCCCATCGTGCATCCTCCCGATCTCAACCATCAAGCGCAACTTACCGCAACCCTCATGCACTGTACCGCCCACACCGAGCCGCTTCACGATGCGCAGCACCTTCTCGCCCGCCTCAGCCAAACCCTCGATTTGCCGGTAACCATCACCTCTTGGGGGCCAAGCGCTACTGATAAGAGGGAGATAGAAGCGAGGATGTAGGAAATAGCCTTGCACCACTAGGCCAACATGTGCTATTGTCGCTCGCGTATGCACCAAGTTGCACTCTCCCGTGAGGGTTCGGGGGAGGCATCGCCTCTCCCGAAAAACTTTTTTGTTCGATTTGGGTGTGACCAAAATGTGTAGGTAGGGGGTGCGGGGAAACCTGGTTCCCCCGCATTTCCCCCTGTCCGGCGGGGTTGTAGGACACCGCCCTACAGATTCCAGTCATACCCGTTCGATTTTGGCGGCGAAGCCGCCAAAATCGAACAAAAAAACAAGGAAACCGCTATGCCCATCGAATGGATTCAGTCCGGCACGTACACCGACATCATCTACGAACATGACGCAGCAGGCGAAGGCATTGCCAAAATTACCATCAATCGCCCCGAGCGGCGCAACGCCTTTCGCCCCGAGACAGTGCAAGAGTTGCTCGATGCCTTTGCGTGCGCCCGCGACGATGAAAGCGTCGGCGTAATTCTCTTCACCGGCGCAGGCGAGATGGCCTTCTGCTCCGGTGGCGACCAGACGGTGCGCGGCGATGGTGGCTATGTCGGCAAAGATACCGTGCCGCGCCTCAACGTCCTTGATCTTCAACGCCTGATTCGCGTCATTCCCAAGCCAGTCATCGCCCTCGTGGCTGGCTACGCGATTGGCGGCGGCCATGTGCTACACATCGTCTGCGACCTCACCATCGCCGCCGAGAATGCGCGCTTTGGCCAGACCGGGCCGCGCGTCGGCAGTTTCGATGGTGGCTATGGCTCCAATCTCTTGGCACGCATGGTCGGCGACAAAAAGACCCGCGAGATCTGGTACCTCTGCCGCCAGTACGATGCGCAACAGGCGCTGGCGATGGGCCTCGTCAATACCGTTGTGCCGCTGGAACGTCTGGAAGATGAGGGGGTGCAGTGGGCGCGCGAAATCCTCGCCCATAGCCCTATGGCCATTCGCTTCCTCAAAGCATCCATCAACGCCGCCGCCGACGGCCACGCCGGACTGCAGCAACTCGCTGGCGACGCTACGCTGCTCTACTACCTGAGCGAAGAGGCCAAAGAGGGCAAGCAGGCCTACCTCGAGAAGCGCAAGCCCAATTTTCGCCGTTTCCGTCGCTTCCCGTAGGGCGTGGGAGAACCCGGTTCTCCCACGCCTTACGGGGGCATGGCCCCCAAAAGCCCCTGGGGGGGGGGATTTTTCGGGGGCCATGCCCCCGAACCCCCGTCAGAAGGCTTACGCTAAGGTGTAGCAAGGGTGTGCGAGGGAACCTGGTTCCCTCGCATTCTCCCACCGTCCGGCGGGGTGTGGGGCGCAGCCCTACAGATTTTGGTCACACCCGTTGCGTTTTGGCGGCTTCGCCGCCAAAACGCAACAAATTTTAGACAAACACGGCGGCAATCCAGGTCGCCACGGCCCCGCCCAGGGCCACCAATGCCCCCGCGTAAAGGAGGTACGCCTGGGTGCGCACATGCGCACTCAGCGCCTCTTCGTCGCGGTGGCTGATCAAAAAACGACGCTCACGTTCGATGGGGTGACGCCCAATAATCGCCTCTTCGCGATCACTCAACAGGTAGCCCAGCACATAGACGCGGTTGCCCACGGGCAACACATACTCCTCGCGCCACACCTTACGCTGGCTGCCAGCCAAGCCGGTAAAGGACTCGTAGCGGGCGACCGTCTCGATCATGTCGAAGGTGGCCCCTTTGGGATCAATCGCAATCCGTCCGCTCGCATCGCGCACATAAAAGCGCGGCACATGACGCTCGTAATCGTCCAAGCCGCTAAACGAAAATTCCTGGTGGTGGCGCTGCCCCGGACGCCCGATGCGCTGTTCGGTCGACTCGTTCACCCGGTAGTGATACGCCACACAGACGGTTTCACTGAAGGGCGCAGCCAGCGGGTTATCACACTCAATCGTCCCCACTACTTCCACCGCTTCCCCCAACGGGCCAAAACCCGCCAAGCCATCGCGGTGGCGCACCGCCAACTCCCCTGCACTCAATGTCGGCGCATCACGCATCGCCAAGAGGCTGCCCTCACGATGCCAAGCCACCGCAATTGCCACTAGCGCAATGATCAGCAGCACCACGCCCGCCACAATGAGCCCAACCGTTAAGATATTCATATATTTTTTGTGGATCTTTAACCACCGGGAAGATGTGCGGGGCGCCGCCTACTGGTGGGGGGTGGGGGAGGCTTCGCATGCGCATGAACGTAAGCCTCTGGCGGGCCTGCCGGCGGGGGTTCGGGGGCATGGCCCCCGAAAAATTTCCCCCTTCCGGCGGGGTTTAAGGGGCCGCAGGCCCCTGGAGGCTTCGCCTCCCCCAAAAAACTCTTTGTGTTGCGTGTTGGCGGCTGCGCCGCCAACACGCAACACAAAGAGCAAAGAAGGATTCGCGTACAACGCATCCCGCAATATAGTGTAGTATAGAGCGATCCTGTAACCAGCCCGCGACAACGTCTCTCGCCCCGCCGTTTCTTACGGCATAGCCTCTAGGAGTCGCAGTGATGCGCACGCTTCTCGGTAAGGTCGGCTACATCTTCGCCAACATGGTCGTCATGGTGATTCTGCACGGCAACAGCAAGCAGTTCTGGCCCAAGATCCCCGTTCTTAGTCTGCGCGACGAGAGCATCGGCGAACATGTGCGCCTGCTCTTCAATACCATCGGCGTTACCACCGTCGGCCAAGCGGCCATCGGTAAACTCCCCCGCGAACGCTGGCTCGCCCGCGCCCTGACCATGGGGGTTGTGCCTTCCCTATTGCCCGCGATCATCCTCTTCGGCCAAAAGATACTCCGCCTCAAAGGCCAGCGCGCCGAGATCTACAACCTCGCGATGGTGCCCCTGCTTCCCGTCGCTGCCGTCGTCATCGAAGATGCCCTCGTCGGCCAAATCATCCCCCCGCCTGCCGATCACGCCGCCTAAGGGAAGCGCAACCTTTTAAGCACCCCAACAGCCTGTCATGCTGAGCGCAGCGAAGCAGCTCTTTTCGACTGACGAGAGACCCTTCGCTGCGCTCAGGGTGACAAAGCAACGGGGCAATCAACAAAATCCGCTTCTCTAAAACTATCTGGTGTGCGCGAAAAGGGTGGGCGAGGGAACCATGTTCCCTCGCCCACCCTTTTTGCAGATACGGGCCATCCAACGTATCACATCTCCATCAGGAATTTATTATGCGCTGTATGCACCTCCTGCTGCTCGCCTGTCTCAGCCTCGCCCTCACGGGCTGCCTCGATAGCAAAGCGATGCTTCATTCTGCTGCTGAACATCCCTGCGGCGTCAGTGCCTATGTTGAACTACGCAACGATCGCAACTATACGCAGACCCTTGCGGGTTGGACATATCAAGATGACCTTGTGCGGCAGACGCTTCCCACCTTTCGTCTCGCTCCAGGCGAAACGTTTCGCGTCTGGCGTGGGGCTGGTCAAGATGATGACTACAACGTCTACCTCGGCCAAACGCAAGACACATGGAATTTTTCTGGTGTCGATATGATTGCGATCATACGGCCAGATAGCATCCTTTCATGGGGAAGCATTGAACACCACTGGTTTCGCTGTAGTAGTCCATCGCTGTCACAGTGAGGCAAACGCAGTAGTTTTTACATGCTTACCGTCCGCTCATTTTCTCGACGGTTCACGGAAAGAGGGCAAAACCCGCCGGTAGTCGGTGCTTGAGCGCCATACGCAGCCCATGAACCGCGTCTCCGCGTCTCCGCGTCCCCGCGTCTCCGCCTCTCCGCGTCCCCGCCTCTCACAAGATCTGTCGGATCGCCTGGAGCGCATCCTGCTCGGCGGCACTGACCTGGGTAGCCCCAATGCCCAAGAAGCCCCCTTCGCTCACTGCCGCTGCCGCCGCTTCCGCCGCATCCAGCACGAGGCCGCGGAAGGCGACCCGCTCGTCGGGGCAGTGGCGCGCCACCAGTTGCAGGGCGCTGCTTAGCGCCTTGAGGGCGCTGGCACGATCAGGCGTCTTGGCACTGAATTCCGCAAAGTCGGCATGGTTCAAGCCAGATCCAAAGGCCACGCGCAGCAGCGCGACGGGTTTGGCTTGGTTGGCCGCCTTGAGCACCGCCGCCGACGCGGCCCCCAACTCGCGGGCTGCACCGTCCTTTAGCGTAGGGTTGGCACTCGCAATAATATAGGTTGTCGCCAAAGGCGCCTGCTGCACCTGCTTCCACTCGGCAGGACTAAAGCGCGCCTGTAGCGCCTCGGCCTGATCACCCGCCGCCAGCACCGCCTGGGCCACCTCAGCCTGCTGCGGATTTGTCGTCTGCTGCAATGCATCCGCCGACTCACTGGCCAAGAATTGCTGGATCGAGTTCGCGTTCAGGCTACCGCTCTTGATCGCCCGGTTGATCACCCCGGCAATCATCGGTACCGCCAAGGTGAGCAGCGGGCGTACATCAAAGCCCAACCGCTCCGAAAGGCTGGCACTGATCGTGTTGGCCTTATCGCCCAGCAGGATGGTCATGGGATCGCGTTGCGCCGGTGCGCCCCCCGCCCCACCGAGCAGCGTACCGAGCATGCCCAGCACCGGATTGCCTCCCGCCGCGTCCGCCCCGCCCGCACTGCTCAGCATGGTGCCCAACATGCCCATCAGCGGATTCGCGCCCGCTGGCGCACCCGCCGGGGGCGTCGGACTCGCAGGCGCACCACCACCACCCAGCAGCGTGCCAAGCATGCCCGCCAAAGGGTTGCCCCCCTCCGCCCCACCCATACTCCCCAATGCCCCAATCAGGCTACTCAACGGATTACTGCCCCCCGCCTGGCTCAGTTGGGCAAAGAGCGCCTCCGCCCCGCCGGGGCTATTCGCCTGCTTGCTCAAGCTACCCAACACCACCGGCGTCACCGTCGCCATCCCCTCCGCCACCTGATTCGTGTCCACCCCCAACCGACTGCCAAGCTGCTCAAGCAGCTCCGGCGGAAGCGCATTGGTGAGTTGTTGCAACATACGAGTACCTCCATATGGTATATTCGGAAGGGTGTGAGGGAACCTAGTTCCCTCACACCCTTCCGCGCTTCTGCGGGGTGCGGGGCAAAGCCCCACAAATTTTAATCACATTCAAGACATTGTGGGGCTGCGCCCCACGCCCGCCGTCCGGCGGGAGAGGGGGTACGCGGGAACCTATAGTTCTTCAGATAAAGAATCCGACTAAGCCGCCAGGGCGCAGGAGGCCT
>RSAS01000027.1 GCA_003934145.1 Candidatus Viridilinea halotolerans
GGTGCGGGGCTGCTTGGTTTCATTAGTGGGCTGCTCGGCTGCTTTGCGGTACTGCGCCGCCAGGCGCTGCTTGGTGATGCAATGTCGCATGCCGCCTTGCCGGGCGTTGTATTGGCCTTTATGCTCACCGGCTCGCGGGCACCGTTGGTGCTGGTGCTTGGGGCTGCCATCGCGGGTTGGTTGGGTGCGTTGGCTATCTTGGCCATCGTGCGCATGAGTCGCATCAAAGATGATACGGCCTTCGCATTGGTGCTTGCGGTCTTCTTTGGCTTGGGCATGGTGCTGTTGACCTTTGTGCAGCGCAGTGGTCAGAGTGGCCAAGCCGGGCTCGATAAGTACCTTTTTGGTCAGGCGGCGGCGATGGTAACCAGTGATGTACTCACGATTGCCCTCTTGGGCACGGTAGTTCTCGGCCTAGTGGCATTCTTCTGGAAGGAGTTTAAGTTGCTCAGCTTCGACCCCGAGTTTGCCACGAGTTCGGGCTACCCGGTGCGCGCGCTCGATATTTTGCTCACGTCATTGATCGTTGTCGCCATTGTGATCGGCTTGCAGTTGGTGGGCGTCGTGCTGATGAGTGCGCTGCTTGTCGCTCCCGCCGCCGCCGCACGCCAGTGGACCAACCGGCTCGGCACGATGGTGTTGCTCGCCGGGGGCATGGGGGCATTCGCGGGCATCAGTGGAGCGCTGATCAGCACCACCACTCGTGGCCTCTCTACCGGCCCGGTGATTGTGGTAGTGATCAGCCTTATCGTCTTTTTTTCACTGCTCTTCGCTCCTGAGCGTGGTTTGCTTTGGGCGTGGTTGCGCCAGAGAGTACACTCAGAGGTTTAAGGGAAGCAGTTCTTTAAAAATCCGCTTCCCTAAAGAGGACACACACCATGAGTCTACAAGTCGAAGTTCAGATTCTCGCGGCTCTCGTCGCGGCGACCTGTGCGCTGCCCGGTGTTTTTTTGGTGCTGCGGCGCATGGCCATGATTAGCGACGCGATTAGCCACACCATTCTCTTCGGAATCGTGGTCGGCTTTCTGATCGTGCGCGACCTCACATCTCCTTGGCTCCTCGTGGGGGCCACGCTCACCGGCGTACTGACGGTCTGGCTGGTGGAGTTGCTGACGCGCAGCCAGCGCGTGAAAGAGGATACGGCGATTGGCCTAGTCTTTCCGCTGCTCTTTAGCCTCGCGGTGATTATGCTCTCGGGCCTTGCCGGAGGCAACCTGCACCTAGATGAGCATGTGGTTCTCTTGGGCGAGTTGGTGTTTGCGCCCTTCGATCGTTTGACCCTTTTCGGCCTTGATCTGCCACGGGCAATGTGGATCAACGGCGGCATCCTGCTGCTCAACCTGCTCTTTATCGGCATGTTTTACAAAGAGCTCAAGTTGAGCACCTTTGATCCCCAATTAGCTGCGGCGCTAGGCTTTAGCCCCGTGTTGCTGCACTACGCCCTCATGACCCTTGTATCGCTCACGGCGGTGGGGGCCTTCGATGCGGTCGGCGTCATCCTCGTGATTGCGCTGATGATTGGCCCGCCGGCGGCGGCCTACCTGCTCACCGACCGCTTGTCGCTGATGCTGCTCCTCAGTGTCGTTATTGGCATTATCAGCGCTATCGCCGGCTACTGGCTGGCCCGTCTGCTCAACACGACCGTGGCGGGGGCCATGGCTACCATGGTTGGCATCGTCTTCACCCTTGTCTTCGTTGGCGCACCGCGCTACGGAGTGATCGCGCGCATGCGGCGGCGGGTAGACTTGCAGGCACCGTAGACACGAAGACGCGAAGACGCGAGGACGGGAGGGGCGCGAAGGAGATAAAACACTTGATCTATAAGTTGCGAACTAGGTGGTGGGATGGCTTGGATGGCCCTCACCCCCTGCCCCCTCTCCCACGTTGTGGGAAAGGGGGCAGGGGGTGAGATTCTTGGTGTTGCAATGCGCTTTCAGAGGGTGACGTACAGATTTTCTGTCCGTCCTTAAACCGGCGGGGGCGCGGGGGCTTGGCCCTCGCAAAAACACCCTCTCCGGCGGGGGCGCGGGGGCTTGGCCCTCGCAAAACAGATCAATCGCGGAAGCCCTTCGCCCGCAGGCGATCAGCAATCCACGTTGCGTCTGTCGGGCTGAAGGCGGGGGCGGGGGGCGGTTTGTGGTAGTTGATATCGAGGTTGTAATGGGCCTGGGCGTAGGTCTTATGAATGGCTTTGCCCAGATCAAGCACAACCGGCGTATCGGGGAAACGCAGCGGCACCGGAATAGGTGCGATCGGCTCACGCAGCGCAAGTGGCCAGATCTCCACATTGGGGCGGCGCTGCATACGGCTCAAAAAGATGAAGTAGGGGGCATCCGGCAATTCCCCTATCATCTGAGGACGTTGACCGGCGCGCAACAGATCGATCTCCAGCAGGTTGGCCGTGCTGCAAAAGATCTCCTGCCGCTTTTGCTCATAGACGTGGGCACCATCAAAACTAGGGCGCTTGTTGGCGGGCGAGAGCAGTTCGATCACGGTCACTAGGGTGTGACTCCGTACCATACGAATCTCAATGCGGGCATACTCAACCGGCACGACCATCATGGTTGGCAGCACCAAGGGTGCCCGCTTCGTCTTTGGCGGATCGTGTTCCGCCATCTCGGCATCAACGTCCGTCTTGCGTACTGCAGCAATGGCGATATTCTCCAAAGCAGTGTAGGGCGCAAGTCCAACTGAGTACGCAGTACTCAACTGGGCTTGTAGCTGATCGCGGACTGCCACCATCACGTGGTGGTGTACATCCGGCCACATGTTCGGTGCTTCCAGATAGGGATCCATCCCGGGAAATGGGTTTTCCATGCGCTTGCTCCATGGTCAAGGCTGCGTTGCCTATGATAGCATAGGTGCTATTTGGCCTATGCAGGGGTTGGGGCCATGCCCCATGCGCATGAACGTAAGGGGCATGAGGCCCCTTAAACCCCGCCGGAAGGGGAAATTTTTCGGGGGCCATGCCCCTTCGACTAAGCTCAGGGCAAGCCCGAACCCCCGCCGGAAGGCCCACCAGAGGCTTACGTTCATGCGTATGGGGCCATGCCCCAGCGGCCAAAGTCCTGGCTATGTGTGGTATGCTCGTCATGGAAGGCGCTTCTTGCCCCCAAGGAATCCCCGCAGGGAAAACGTGTACCTTGATTACAACCCACTATGACAAAGCGCAGCTACTACCTCGAAGATGTCGCCCTGAACGATGCCGTTGACCGCTTTGCCGCCGCACTGGAGCGTGCCGGTGGCTTGCCGTTGGCCACAGCCGAGACGATTCCACTGGATCAGGCGCGAGGGCGCATCACCGCCGCGCCGATCATGGCGGCGCTCTCGTCGCCCCACTACCATGCGGCGGCCATGGACGGCATTGCGGTGCAGGCCGCTGTGACGCTGGGGGCAAGCGAGACGACGCCGGTGCGCCTGACGTTGAGCCGCCAAGCGGTTTGGGTGGATACGGGCGACCCGCTGCCGCCCGATACCGATGCGGTGGTGATGGCCGAACATGTGCAGACGCTCGATGCGACGACCCTGGAGATTGTGACGCCAGTGGCACCGTGGCAGCATGTGCGCCCGCTCGGCGAGGATATTGTTGCCACCGAGTTGCTCTTGCCCGCAGGCCACCAGTTGCGCCCGGTCGATCTGGGTGCGCTTGCGGCGGCGGGTCATGCGACGGTGGCGGTGCGTGTGCGCCCGCGCGTGGCCATTATTCCCACCGGCAGCGAGTTGGTGCCGTTTGAGCAAGCGGCGGCTCAAGGAGTGCAAGCGGGCGACATCATCGAGTTCAACTCGCTGATTATTGCGGGCATGCTCGAAGAGTGGGGCGCAATACCCCTGCGCTACCCGCCTGTTGCCGACCGCGAGGAGTTGCTGCGCACGACGATGCGCACGGCGCTGGAGCACTGCGACATCCTGGTGATCAACGCGGGCTCTTCGGCTGGCTCCGAGGATTATACGGCGCGCCTCTTGGCCGAATTGGGCGAAGTGGCGGTGCATGGCGTGGCGATTCGCCCCGGCCACCCGGCGATCCTCGCGGTTGCGCAGGGCAAACCCGCGCTGGGGTTGCCGGGTTACCCCGTCTCTACGGCGCTCACCGCCGAGCTTTTTTTGCGCCCGCTGGTCTACCGTATGCAGGGGCTAACCCCGCCTGCAAGGCCCAAAGTCAGCGCACAGATCAGCCGCAAACTCCTCTCGCCCTTGGGCGAAGACGAATTTGTGCGCGTTACGCTGGGGCGCGTGGACGAACGTCTGGTGGCGACGCCGCTGAGTCGCGGGGCGGGCCTTGTCAGCGCCCTGATGCGCGCCGACGGCCTCGCCCACATCCCCCGCTTCGCCGAGGGGTTGCACGCGGGCGCGGAGGTGGCGGTGGAACTGTTGCGCGATGCGGCGTCCATCGAGCAGACACTGGTGGCGATTGGCAGCCACGATCTCGCCCTGGATCTTTTGGCGAGCCACATGCGCCGCTTTGCGCCGGGGGTGCGCCTCAGTTCCGCCAATGTTGGCAGCCTCGGCGGCCTCATGGCACTTAAGCGACGCGACGCCCATCTTGCCGGCACGCATCTACTCGACGAAGCGACGGGCAGTTACAACTGGCCCTTCATCAAACGCCTCCTGCCCGACGAAGAGATGGTTCTAGTGCATCTCGCCTACCGCGAACAGGGCTTCATCGTACCCGCTGGCAACCCAATGGATCTCGCTGCGCTTCACGATCTTGTACGTCCCGACGTGCGCTTCGTCAACCGCCAGAAGGGCTCAGGGACACGGGTGCTGCTCGACTACCAACTCAAGCAGGAGGGGCTGGCACCCGAACAGATCAACGGCTACGCCCGCGAAGAATTCACCCACATGGCCGTAGCCGCTGCGGTGCTGAGCGGCAGCGCCAACGTCGGCATGGGCATTCTCGCGGCGGCGCGGGCGCTCGGCCTCGCCTACGTCCCGCTCTTCAGCGAACGCTACGACCTCGCCATCCCGCGTCGCCACTGGGAGAGTGCGCTGCTTGATCCGCTGCGCCGCACCCTCGCCGATCCAAGCTACCAGCAGGCCGTCGCGGCGCTCGGTGGCTACGCGGTGGCGAAGATGGGTGCAGTGATGGAGGAGGCGGACGAAGTTCAAGAACGCAAAGCCGCTGCTGCGCCCTAGAGCGAGAAGGTATTACGGCACGGCCATGTGGTCACCCTGCAAACCCCCGCCGAGGCACCTATTCTTTGCTATAATATCTTCGCACTGTGCCCCTTTTGCGGAGATCTCCATGAGCGAGTTGCACCAATTGACCCTTCAGGAAGCCAGCGCTGCGCTTGGCGCAGGCGAACTTACTTCATGTGCTTTGACCGAGGCGCTCTTGCAGCGTATCACGCACCTTGAGCCAACGGTACGCGCCTTTCTTACGCTTACCGGCGAGCAGGCGCTTGAGGCTGCCCGCACCGCCGATGCCAGCCGGAACAGCAGCAGCGGCCCGCTTCACGGCATGCCCATTGCCATTAAGGATGTCATTTGCACCCGTGGCATCACTACTACTTGTGGTTCGGCCATTCTTGAAGGCTTTGTGCCGCCCTACGATGCCACAGTTGTCGAACGGCTCAACGCCGCTGGAGCGATCAATTTAGGCAAACTCAATTGCGATGAGTTTGCTATGGGTTCGAGCACCGAGACGAGCGCCTACCAGGTAACACGCAACCCTTGGGATGCCGAACGTGTGCCGGGGGGCAGTAGCGGTGGAAGCGCCGCCGCCGTCGCGGCGGGGATGGTGCCCGCTAGTCTCGGTACCGACACTGGCGGCTCCATCCGTCAACCTGCCGCGCTCTGTGGCGTCAGCGGGCTCAAGCCGACCTACGGACGTGTTAGCCGCTACGGCCTGATTGCCTACGGCTCCTCACTCGACCAGATCGGCCCGCTTGCTTGGAGCGCCGCCGATCTCGCGCTCATGCTTGAGGCCATCGCTGGCCACGATCCGCGTGACGGCACCAGCGCCAATCTGCCCGTGCCCAACTATACTGCTGCGCTCACCGGCGACCTGCGCGGCTTGCGCGTCGGTGTCCCGCGCGAATATTTTGTCGAGGGCATCGATCCCGACGTGGAAAAGATCACTCGTGAAGCGATGGCGGTGCTGCGCGACCAAGGCGCCGAGCTTGTTGAAGTCGCGTTGCCCCACACGAAATACGCCCTGCCCACCTACTATATCATTGCTCCCGCTGAAGCGAGCGCCAACCTCGCCCGTTACGACGGCGTGCGCTACGGTCCCCGCGAGCAAGGTGAGGGCATGTGGGACATGATCGAGAACACACGCGGGCGGCGCTTCGGAGCCGAGGTGCGGCGGCGCATTATGCTTGGTACCTACGCCCTCTCGGCGGGCTACTACGATGCCTACTACCGCCGGGCGCAACAGGTGCGCACTCTGATCAAACAGGATTTTAGCAACGCCTTTGCCCAAGTGGATCTGCTCGCCACCCCAACCTCGCCGACGGTCGCCTTCAAGATCGGCCAAAAACTCGACGACCCGTTGGCTATGTACCTCAGCGATGTTTGCACCCTGCCGATCAACCTAGCCGGCGTGCCGGGCCTGGTGGTACCCTGTGGCTTCAGCCAAAACCTACCGGTCGGCCTACAACTCATCGGCCCCGCCTTCGCCGAAGAACTCCTGCTGCGCGTCGGCGACGCCTACCAGCGCGTGACGACGTGGCACAAGCGGCGGCCAGCGGTGTGATGGGGGATGGGGGATGGGGGATGGGGGATGGGGGATCTTTCAGGTATACAGTTTTTGCTCCCAAAGGCCGCTTCCCCCCCACCCCCAGCCCCTCCCCCACGAGGGTTCATGGGCGGACAGAACATTGACTCTAGTAGTCGCGGATAGATGATTGGGA
>RSAS01000610.1:0-4799 GCA_003934145.1 Candidatus Viridilinea halotolerans
TGGGCATCTACACCTGGGCGGGCGAAAAGATGCCCTGGCTTACCATTCACATCAGCCTGCCCTTGACGCTCTTGGCCGCGTGGGCGGTGCAGCGCAGCATCTGGGGCGGACGGCCTGCGCCCGACGGCCCCGGCCAAGCGCCTGAGCTCGCTGGCGGCACTTGGGCACTCTATGGCAGCCTCTTCGCCGTCGTGGTCGGCTTGG
This sequence comes from Candidatus Viridilinea halotolerans, assembly GCA_003934145.1. Classification (GTDB taxonomy): domain Bacteria; phylum Chloroflexota; class Chloroflexia; order Chloroflexales; family Chloroflexaceae; genus Viridilinea; species Viridilinea halotolerans. Next base: position 205 of record RSAS01000610.1, read on the forward strand.
GCTTCGCGCTCATGACGGCGGTGGTGGCCTTTCCCGAGGCGGCAACAGTGATGCCTATGCTAACCCCGGCGCTTATCTTGGGTTCCTCCTGTGCGCTGATCTTCCTGCTGACGCTCAGCGCCAGCCTGCGCTACGGCCCGCGCCCGGCCATGGCCCTGCTCATCGTCTGCGTGGGTATCACCCTCAGCCTCTACACCGTGCGCAGCAGTGTGCGCCTAGCCTACGTGAATGGCGATGTGCCGGTGGAGCCACTGGTCTACACCCAGACTTCGCCCGACGTGATGCGCGTGGTTCGACGGCTCGAAGAGGCCTCGATCCGCAGCGGACGCGGCTTGGGCATGCCGGTGATCTATGATAACGAGACGGTCTGGACGTGGTACCTGCGCAATTTTAGCGCAGCGGAGCGCAACGGCGGTCAACTGCTCGCCCCGCCCGGCCCGGAGGTGATGGCGGTCTTGATGCTGCAAGAGAACCTTGATCGTCACCCGCAGAATCGTACCCACCTAGAGGGCTTTGTTATCCAACGTTACCCGTTGCGCTGGTGGTTCCCTGAGGATGAAGTCTACCGCCTGCGCACCGACTGGCGCACTGTTCCGATCGAGCAGACCTCGCTGGTGGGCCAATTGCTACGCGCCCCGCTGGATCGCGGGGTGGGCGAGCGCTGGTGGAACTTCTTGATCTTCCGCGATCCGGGTGCGCCGTTGGGTTCGACCGATATGATCGTGGCGGTGCGCCCGATTATGGCGCAGCAACTTGGGGTTGGGTTGGGGGGGGCTGATAGGCGATAGCCGACAGGGGAGGTTTGGAGGGGCGAAGCCTCTCCGAGAAACAGAATTTTGGTTGGTTTTTTGGGGGCCGCGCCCCATACGCATGAACGTAAGCCCCTAACGGGCCTTGCGGCGGGGGTTCGGGCTTGCCCTGAGCCTAGTCGAAGGGGCTTGGCCCCCGAAAAATTTCCCCTTCCAGCGGGGTTTTAGGGGCCGCAGGCCCCTAAAGTTCATGCGCATGGGGCTCATGCCCCCAAACCCCCACCGGAGGTGGTGCGAAGGGGTGATGGCCAAAGGGCACACCACAATCAGCAACCCGAATTTACAGAAAAAATATGCAACATATAGATCACACCCCAAAACCCACCCTTCTCAGCCGAAGCATTAACCTCTCGCGGATTAACTGGGAGGTTGTAGCCTTTACGCTCGTCATTATTGCCAGTATTGTGGCCCATCTGTGGAACTTGGAGCGCATGGCATTGCACCATGACGAAAGTATCCATGCTTGGTCGAGTTGGCGGCTCTATACGGGTGCGGGCGGCTTTAACTGCTGGAGTGGACTGGATGAAGAGGGCCGCCCCCGGGGTGGCGTCTCGTCGTTGACCTATTGTTACGATCCGGTCTACCACGGGCCGTCGCTCTACTATTTGACGGCGTTGGCCTATTTTCTGTTTGGTGATGGTGATGCGCAGGCGCGGCTGCCGATGGCGGTGGCAGGTGTGCTGATGACCGCCTCGACTTGGTGGTTGCGGCCCTACTTGGGGCGCAGTGGGGCGCTTTTGGCGGCGATTTTGCTTACGTTTTCGCCTTCTTTGCTCTACTATACGCGCTTCGCACGTCACGATGGCCTTATGGTGCTGTGGGAGATCTGGATGCTGATTGGGGCGCTACGCTGGCTCGATACGGGGCGTGCTCGTTGGCTCTATCTGACGGCAGCGGCGGTGGCGTTGGCGATTGCGACCCACGAACTCTACTATATTCTCTTTTTCATTTTTGGTATCTTTGTACTGATGCGCCTTTTAGCCGAGAGTCGTTTTGCGCGCTATCTGCCCATGTTCTTGGTGGGAATGATGGGCATTTGTCTGCTCTTGATGGTTTTTAACCCACGCATTCCGCTGGGCAAAGGGCTCTATTTTGGCGAAAAGGCTTTTCTGGTGGCCTCGGCCTTTCTGCTGGCGTGGCTCTGTCAGCGTCTGTGGGACCACACGCCGCGGTTGATGCCACGTCTGCAAGAACTATGGGCTACGCAGCGCGACAGCCTGTGGGTGGCGTTGGCGATTTTGGGTGGGATTTATGTAACCCTTTACTCATCTTTTTTTGCCTACCTGCCCGGGGCGCTTGACGGTCTTTATGCAGGTTTGGCCTACTGGCTGGGAAGTCAGCAGGAGTTTGCGCGCGGCGATCAACCTTGGTACTACTACCTGATGCTGCTGCCGCTCTACGATCCGCTCGCGGTGCTGGCGAGCTTGGGCACCGTGGCGGCGATGGTTTTTGCGGTGGGCCAGCACGTTCTGCGCGGTTTCATGGCTCGCCGCCAAGCGGCGGTGGCGCAACCAAACGCGGAGGAGGAAGAGGAGGCGAAGGGCAAGCCGAAGAAGCCTCTGGTGTCGCCGGCGCTTGCTGCACCGGCAGCTATGCCCGCACCCTTGCGTGTTTGGGAACTCTACCCGCTCTTGGTGGTCTTCTGGTTCTGGTCAGCGCTGATCATCTTCTCGTGGGCGGGCGAGAAGATGCCTTGGCTGGTGGTGCATATGGCCCTGCCGGGCAACCTGCTGGCCGCTTGGGTTTTGGCGCGGCTGGTACGGGCGGCACGCGCCGCCGCAACGCCGCGCATCTGGCTCGTGCCGCTGCTCACCGCGCTGACCCTAGTAGCCGTGGCGGTGGCCTTTTGGCGCTTGGGCATGGGCGGCACGGGCCAGGAGGCGCAGCGCAATCTGTTGCAGGGCATTGTGCCGCTGGTGCTGGCGGGGGGCATGATCTACTGGTTATTGAGTCTGGGCAACGCGCTGGGCACGAAGGCGGTGGTGGCCGCTGCCACTCTGGCTGGCGCGTGCCTGCTGGGAGGCTACACACTGCGGGCGACCGCGTTGGCGGTCTATAGGCATCCCGACACCCCGATTGAGTTGTTGGTCTATACCCAAACGGCGCCGGAGGTGCCGCGTTACGCGGCGACGTTGCATGAGTTGGCAATCAACCTGACACGCGGCCAGCGCACGAGTGAGGATGCGGCGGGGGGGTTGCGTATGCCACTGATTGTGGATGGCGGCAATAGCAGCGGCGACGGCTCGCTGGCGTGGCCGCTACAGTGGTACCTGCGCGACTTCCAGCGGGCGACGTGGCTACGGCGTGATGTTTATTATGACAACCCCACCCTCAGCGCTTTCGAGGTGGATTTTCCTGACGGGAGCAGCGGCCTCGCGCCGGTGGTGCTGCTCTACAAGCCCCATGTGAGCGAAGCCGTGCGTAGCGTGCTGCAAGAGGCCTATGTGCAACCCTACGGGCCAACCAGCGTCTTTAACTGGTGGTTCCCCGAGGGCGATAAGTGTTCGCCGCAGAGCGCAGGCTATAAACGCTTCTACTATAGCACTTGGACACGCGCCGAAGAACAGACCGCTGCGGCGGCTGGTGGCGAGGGCCGGGTCGTGGTTGGTGATTGTGGTGACATCCGGGAGCAACTCAATGGACCGTTTGACGTAATGTTGTGGCCGTTCCAGCGCCAAAATTGGGACACGCTCTACAAGTTTGTGCTCTACCGCCAACTGCCGACGCCGCTGGTGCCCGGAGCACGCGAGATGGAATTCTGGCTGCGCGCCGATCTGGCGGGTGGCGGCGGGGCAGCGGTGACCACCACCGCCGCGAGTGGGCCTGAACTGCGCCTCTTGGCGCGCGGGGTGGCCACGATGCCGCCGGAGAGCAGTGGGCCGACGGGGAGCGCCGTGGATGCTCAGGGCAACCTCTACGTCGCCGCGACGGGCAGCCACCAGGTTCACATCTTCAACAGCGCGGGCGAATTCCAGCGCAGCCTGGGCGGTTTTGGCAATGAAGTGGGGCAACTCTACGAGCCACGCGGCGTGGCGGTGGATGCTCAGGGCAACCTCTATGTCGCCGACACCTGGAACGCACGCATTGTCAAGTACGACGCAAGCGGGCGTGTGGTGACAACATGGGGGCGTGGCGAGCAGGATCTGCTCGATGGGCGCCGGGCCACGATTACCGAAGGCGATCCGTTGCGCAACGAAGCGAACCCGCTCGGCTTCTTCGGGCCACGCGGCGTCGCGGTAGATAACGCAGGGCGCGTCTATATTGCCGATACCGGCAACAAACGGATTGTTGTCACCGACGACAAGGGCACCTTCCTCTACCAAATCGGCGCAACGGGTAGTGCGCCGGGGCAATTCAACGAACCCACGGGCCTCGCGCTGGATCGCCAGGGCAACCTCTACGTTGCCGACACATGGAACGGGCGCGTCCAAGTCTTTGCCCCCGACGAGACGGGGCGGCTCGGCATGATCCCCATCGTAACGTGGAACGTCAGCGGCTGGCGGGCCAACACCTATGACGATCCCTCCATTGCGGCAAACCCAGATGGCAACGTTTACCTTAGCGTGCCAAGTCGCAACCAGGTAATGGCCTTCAACCTACGCGGCGATCTATTGCTACGCTGGGGCGGCCCCGGCGACGACTTTGCCTCGCTGAACAGCCCCAGCGGGGTCGCCGTCGCCCCCGACGATTCGGTCTGGATCGTGGATCGCAACGCGAATCGGGCGCTGCGTTTCGTTTTACCGGAGGTACGGAGTCCGTGAGTTTCGCCGTCGCGTGGGGGCTTGG
>RSAS01000610.1:4899-6850 GCA_003934145.1 Candidatus Viridilinea halotolerans
GGGCCAAGCCCCCAAGAACCTGCTCCGCGTGGGGGTTTGGGGGCTTGGCCCCCAAGAACCTGCTCCGCGTGGGGGTTTGGGGGCCAAGCCCCCAAGAACCTGCTCCGCGTGGGGGTTTGGGGGCTTGGCCCCCAAAAATTTACCAGCCTCAACCCGCAAACTTGGTTTGCAAAAACCCATGAACTATAGCGCACTGAATCACTATGTCCCCCCCGTCGCTGAAGGCGTCAGCGATGCATGGCGGCACGCCTTGGGGCGTTTGGGGGACTACACGTCCGTGGTGGTGCGAGCGACGAATCTGCGCCCGAGTGGGGTGGTGCTCTATGCTCAGACGGAGCAGCACCTGCTGGTGCGCATCTCGACGCCGGGCGAGCATGTGATGCTGCGCATCGCGCCTGAAGACGATCTGGCCGCTCATGTCTGCTTTTTGCGCATGATGAATGGCCAGGGGCTCCCGTCGGCGCGCATCATTCAGCGCGATCTCTCGTGTACGCTGGTGCCCTTTGCCTATGCGCTAGAGAGCTACGTGCCCGGGGTGGCGGCAACGACGTTGGGCAGCGATCCGTTGCTGCGTGGGGCCGGGCGGCAGGCGGGGCGAAATTTGCGGCGTATGCATCGCACTACGCTGCCGGGGGCCGGGCGACCGATGCGTAGCGGGCGCTGGCATGCCCGCTCGTGGGTCGTCGCGTTGCGTCAGATTGGGGCCATCATGGCCGCCCCGCCGACCGACGCCCTGCTCTTTGGCGAAGCCGAACGAGCGACGCTGCTCGCCCTACTCGCCGATTCGCGCCTCGCCATTAGCCAACCCGTATTGATGCATGGTGCTTTTGGCCCGGAAGCGGTGCGCTGCACTGCTGGGTTGCACATCCATCTGGAGGCGCTCGTCGAACCAGGCTATTGTGTGAGTGGCGACGGATTGTTTGATCTGGCCTGCGGCATGGCGGCGGTCTACCCGGCAGCGTGGCGTGAAGGGCTCTTGGAGGGCTACCAGGGGGCTGCGCCGCTGAGCGAAGCCGAGCAGGCGCGCCTGCCGATTTTGCGCCTGTTGGCCAATGCGTGGATCGCCTGCCACCGCTACAGCCGTGCCCAGCCCCACGCGGCGGCGCACGAAGAGGCGCTGAGAATGTTGGAGCAGGTGTGATACGCGGAAGGCTTCTCCGCGCTAACCGAGACCCCGCGCACCATCCTTGCGCGCTTGTCACGCATAGGTGCCAAAGACAGCCTGCCCCGCTTTGTTGCGTTGCAGCAACTGGGGATTGCGCAACATGCCCACAATCGTGTCAATTGCTTGATTGCCCTTCACCACATGGGCAATGGCACCAACAAGGTTGGAGCGCCGTCGGCTCTCTTCGTCGCTTTGGCTGGTGAGCATAATCACCGGAATGGAGCGTGTCAGTTGGTCGGCCTTGAGCAGACGACAAACGTCGTGACCACAAATGTGGGGCAGTTCGAGATCGAGAATGACTGCACCGGGAAGGTGCGCCCGTGCCATATGAATCCCGCTGCTGCCCGTGGTGGCAATCCGTACTTCGTAGCCATGGCGTTCCAACTCCAGTCGGGCGCGAAGCGCTTGGGTGTAGCTGTCCTCAATGAGCAGGATGTTCGTGGTCACAGTGGTTTTTCCCTTCGGAATTATATTGATTACATTCCTATTTATTATCATTCTTTAGGTATGATACCAGAATTTGCGCCTCTTGTCTTGCTAAAGCGCAACCAAGATGCTGTTTGTGTTACCATTAGGGCTGTCGCCCTACAACCCGCTTTTGGGGCTGCGCCCCCATGCGCATGAACTTAACGGGCCTGCGGCCCCTTAAACCCCGCTGGAAAGGGAAATTTTTCGGGGGCCATGCCCCCGAACCCCCGCCGGCATGCCCGCCAGAGGCTTACGTTCATGCATATGGGCTGCGCCCCATGCCCCGCCGGACGGCGGGAGCATGGGAAATTTTTCGGG
>RSAS01000087.1:0-1415 GCA_003934145.1 Candidatus Viridilinea halotolerans
CCACCGCCCCCCCCCCCCCCGCCCCTCTCCCCCCCGCGCCTCCCTCGTCGCCTCGTGCCATCTGGGGCAACCTCCCCGCCCCGTGGGAACCCTTGCCCGCTTGGCTGGCAGAGGGCAGCAGTTCCGTCGCACGTCAACAGACGCAGCAGCCTGCCGCCCCTGAAATAGCGCCAAAAACGCCGCCTCTCGTACTGCCCTCGCCCGCTCCCAAAGCCACAACACCTGTCACACCCGTCGCCAAGCCCGTCACACCCGCGCCGCCCCGCACAGCCCCCGCCGCACCCGCACCCCAAGGCAGCGCAGCAGGGACGCAGCCAGCCGCAGTGCAGCGCGCCGCCACCAACCGCCCCTTGCAGGATCAGATGGCCCGTCCCCCCGCCGCCGCCCCCGATCCGCCACCGCCCCCCTCGCCGCCTCCCGATCTCGATGCGCTGGCCCGTCAGGTCTATAATCGCCTCAAACAACGTCTGGCCGCTGAGTTGCGGCGCAAAGGATGAAAATGGATCAAACAAATCTTGCCAAAGCATTAATCATAAACCTGGACACCGGCGATCAGATCGAGTGTCTCTTCAACCCCAATGCCTACACCTACCACAAAGTCAACGAATGGGTGCAGGGGGCTGGCGGCGGGCGCAATATGCCCCAACTCGAGTTTAGTCGCGGCGGCCCGGCGCGCCTCCAGATGCAACTCTTCTTTGACACCTATGAGAAGGGTACCGATGTTCGCTCGACCCACACCGAGGCGATCTGGAACCTGATGCTGGTTGATGACAGCCTCAAGGACTCCAAAACCCAACGGGCGCGCCCCCCTAAGGTGCGCTTCCAGTGGGGCCAGTCGTGGACCTTTGATGCCGTGGTGCTCGAAATTACCCAACGCTTTACCATGTTCCTGGGCGATGGTACGCCAGTACGTGCCACCCTCGATGTCACCTTTCAGCAGAGTAAAGATCCCACCGACCAACCCGCCCAGAATCCTACGTCGGGTGGCCCCGGTGGCGAACGGGTCTGGACGGTGAATGCGGGCGATACGCTGGGCTGGATTGCCTTTAAGGAGTATGGCGATGCGACGCGCTGGCGTTCGATTGCCGAGGCGAATCGTTTGACCAGTGTGCGCCGCCTGACGCCAGGAACCATGTTGCTGATCCCTGATGCGTAGGAAAGGTGCGCGAGGGAACCACGTTCCCTCACATCCTCCCCGCAGGGTGCGCGAGGGAACCCGGTTCCCTCACATCCTCCCCCGCAGGGAGCGCGAGGGAACCACGTTCCCTCACATCCTCCCCCGCAGGGTGCGTGAGGGAACTTGCTTCCCTCACATCCTCCCCCGCAGGGTGCGCGAGGGAACTTGGTTCCCTCGCATCCTCCCCGCAGGGTGCGTGAGGGAACCCGGTTCCCTCACATCCTCCCCCGCAGGGTGC
>RSAS01000087.1:1515-6843 GCA_003934145.1 Candidatus Viridilinea halotolerans
CCCGCAGGGTGCGTGAGGGAACTTGCTTCCCTCACATCCTCCCCCGCAGGGTGCGTGAGGGAACCCGGTTCCCTCACATCCTCCCCCGCAGGGTGCGTGAGGGAACTTGCTTCCCTCACATCCTCCCCCGCAGGGTGCGCGAGGGAACCCGGTTCCCTCACATCCTTCCCCGCAGGGTGCGTGAGGGAACCCGGTTCCCTCACATCCTCCCCGCAGGGTGCGTGAGAGAACGTGGTTCCCTCACATCCTCCCCGCAGGGTGCGTGAGGGAACCCGGTTCCCTCACATCCTTCACCCAAAGGGTATAAAGAAGAAATCATGACAAGCGACACCCTGCTCAGCCATTTGGCCCTCAGTTTGGGTGGCTCGACGCCGCCCGATGGCCTCTTGGCTGCCATTGATCAACTGAGCGTCGAGATGAGCCTCCACCTGCCGAGTGTGGCTACACTGGTGATCCACGATCCCGCCCTCGCATGGGTGGATCACTCGCTCCTCTTGCCCGGCACTACTCTAGTGGTCAATAGCGGCAAGGGCGAAAAGCTCTTTGACGGGGAGATTGTTGAACTTGAGGCCGATTTTGGCATTCAGGGCCAACGTGTGATTGTGCGCGCCTTTGATCGCCTACACCGCTTGGCACGGGTAAGGTATCAGCGCGCCTTTAAGCAGAAGAGTGACGATGAGATTGTCAGCGCCTGCGCTGGCGATGTGGGCCTCAGCGCCCAAGCCACCGCGACATCAGGTCAGCACGAACATTACCTGCAACTTGGCATCAGCAATCTAGCACTCGCCCAAGAATTGGCCGCCGCTCACGGTTTCCTGCTCTTTGTTGATGGCCAGAAACTCCACTTTGAACCGCCCACGAGCAGCAGTACGGTCACCTTGGAGTGGGGCGCCAACCTGAGTAACTTTCGCCCGCGCCTCAGCGCAACCGGCTATGTGCAGGAGGTCACCGTGCGTGGCTGGGATGCTGCGGCGAAAAAGGCGGTTGTGGGGGTCGCTAGCTCAAGCAAGGTGCCACCGGGCGTCGGTGTTGCACCCAAGAATTTCATCTCCGCCGTCACCCCCAAGGATGGTCGTGGCGATCCGGCGATTATCACCCAAGATCAAGCCAAAGCGGTGGCGCAAAACATGCTCGATGGCCACCTCAGCCGCTTCGTTGAGGCCGATGGCGTGGCGCTCGGCAATGCGGGCATTAAGGCGGGCGCTTCGGTCGAAATTTCGGGTGTCGGCACACGCTTCAGCGGCACCTACTTTGTCACGGGCGCCACCCATCAGATTGTGCCGGGTGAATCCTACACCACAGAGTTTAGCGTCAGTGGCCTGCATCCCAGCAGCATCCTCGCTATGCTGGGCAATCAACACCCCTCGACGATGCCCCACGGTGCCGGCCTTACCTTGGGTTTGGTGGTAGACAATAAAGACCCTGATAGCCTTGGCCGTGTTAAGGTCAAATTCCCCCTCTTCTACGACGCTGATGCTGGTGCCGAAGTGATGACCGATTGGCTGCCCATGATGGCGAGCGGCGCTGGCAAAGAGCGCGGCCTCTACTTCCTGCCCGAGATTGACGACGAGGTGATCGTCGCCTTTGGCCATGGCCGCAGCAACGCGCCCCTCGTCTTGGGTGCGCTCTGGAATGGCAAGGACGCCCCGCCCGGCGCCCAAAACGATCTCGTGGATGGTTCGGGCCTTGTGAAGCGCCGCTCGATCTATTCACGCACCGGCAACTATATCGTGCTTGATGATAGCGATGACAATGGCGGTATTAGCATCATTGATAGTAAGGGTAATAAATTCGTCTTTAAGGTGCAAGACGATTCCTTGACGATAGAGGCCGCCGGGCCGATCACGGTAACGACCAAGGCCGACTTGTCGTTCGACGTGACGGGCAATGCTACGCTGAAGGCCAAGGGTAATTTGAATCTGGAAGCGACTGGCAACATTGGCATCAAAGCCACCGGCAACCTCAAGGCCGAAGCCACCGGCCAGGCCGAAGTGAGCGGCACTACCGGGGCGAAGTTGAGCAGCGCAGCAATGGTAGACGTGAAGGGCGCGATGATTAATTTGAACTAGAAGGAAGCGGAAACTTTTAAATGTCCTAGCCTTCGTCATGCTGAGCGCAGCGAAGCATCTCTTCGCGTAACGACGAGAGACCCTTCGCTGCGCTCAGGGTGACAACGCGACGGGGTAATCGACAACATCCGCTTCCCTAAAGGAACTTCAATGGGCCAGCCAGCAGCCAAACAGGGCGATAAGATTCTCGCCGTAGACACCCACATTATCATGATCCCTTCACCAAGCGGCACCGTGCCAACTCCCATCCCCCATCCTTTCGTTGGGATGATCAACGGTGGGCTGAGTAGCAATGTCAAGATTGGCGGCATGCCCGCTGCCACGCTAGGCAGCACTGCCGATAACATTCCCCCCCATGTACCGCAAGGTGGCCCTTTTCAGCGCCCCCCGCTGAATAAGGCGACGATTATCAAGGGCAGCGCCACAGTAATGATCAACAAAAAGCCCGCGGCCCGCATGGGCGATATGGCCCTCACCTGCAATGATCCCACCGATCTGCCGGTGGGCACGGTGATGGCGGTCGGCAATGTACTCATTGGTGGATAAGGAGCATGGCGGTTGCAAAGTCCTCCTGATTGTCCGCAGATTACGCAGATTACGCAGATGAGGAAGCAATAATCTGCGTAATCTGCGTAATCTGCGGATGCTATCTGAGCCTATTGGGACTTTGCAATCGCCATGGGATAAGGAGACCCAACATGCCCACCGACTTCATTGGTGCTGGCTTGGCCTTTCCGGTAACGGTGGACGCCCGTGGGCGCATTGCGCTCGTGCGCGGCGGCAACGAGATTGACCAGGCCATCCGCATCATTCTGCTCACTCCGCCGGGCCAGCGCCTGATGCGCCCCACCTTCGGCTGCAAGATTCACGATCTCGTCTTTGCCCCCAACGACGCCACCACCGCCGGCCTCGCTGAATACTATGTGCGCGAGGCGCTGACGATGTGGGAGCCACGCATTCGCATCCTCACGGTGCAGGCTGGTCCCGATCCCGAACATCCCGAACGCCTGCTGATTACGATCAGTTATGAGATCAAAGCCACCCACGACCGCCGCTCGTTGGTCTTTCCCTTCTACCGTATCCCTGGAGAGGAGTGAGCGGTGCCACTACCGAGTATCAATTTAGATGACCGGCGCTTCCAAGACCTTGTAGACCAAGCGAAGCGTATGATCCCGCAGTATTGCCCCGAATGGACCGACCACAATGTCAGTGATCCCGGGGTGACGCTGATCGAACTCTTTGCCTGGATGACGGAACTGCTGATCTACCGCACCAATCAAGTGCCCGCCAAGATGCAGTTGCAGTTCCTCGCGCTGCTCGGCCTGAGCCTCGCGCCGCCACGCGCCGCGCAAGCGCCCATCACCTTCTACCTCTCGGCACCTCAGGCGCTCGATCTGCTCATCCCCGCTGGTACCGAGGTGGCCACGGTGCGTACCGAGACCAGCCCGGCGATCATCTTCACCACCGAGCAGGATTTGACCCTGCGCCCGCCCCAGTTGCGTGGCGCGTTTACCCGCCCTGCGGCGCGCAATGCCGCCTGGATCACGCACGATCTGCGCCACTTGACACTCGTTGGGCGCAACATAAGCCTCTTCCCGGCCCAACTTGCTCCCGGTGATGCCTTCTATTTGGCCTTTGAACAAGACCATAGCGACCATCTTTTGGCCCTCGTGGTAGATTGCGATACCGCTGGCGGTGCGGGCATCGATCCCAATGATCCGCCGTTGCAGTGGCAGGTCTGGCAGGGAGCCACCTCAGGGCGGTGGGCGAGTTGTGAGTTGGAGTACGATGGCACCGGCGGCTTTAACCGTAATGGCGAGATTATTCTCCACCTGCCGCGCATGATCACCGATGAACTGCAAGGGGTGAATGGCTACTGGTTGCGCTGTCGCCTCACCGAAGCTCAAAGCCAGGGCAATGCCTACCGCGTTTCGCCAGCGATCAACGGCTTGCGCATCGAGACGCGCGGCGGTACTACCAATGCCCGCCATGCAGTCAGTATCCATAATGAACGCCTAGGGCTGAGCGACGGCACACCCGGGCAACGTTTTGCCTTGCAACACACGCCGGTCTTGCCGCGCGATCCCGAACGCGACCACCTGCTCGTGCTGCCACCCGGCAGCGAAGCCGAGGAATGGCAAGAGGTGGAGGATTTTGCCGATTCCCACGCCGACCATTGCCACTATACGCTCGATAGCCTTGATGGAACACTCACCCTCGGCCCGGCGCTGTTGCAACCGGATGGCACAGTCTATCGTTTTGGCAAGGTGCCGATCAAGGGCAGTGAATTGCGCTTCAAACACTACCAGCACGGCGGCGGCGTGGTGGGCAACCTGCCGCCCCGTGCACTCTCGGTACTGAAAAGTAGCCTGCCCTACGTGGCCCGCGTCAGCAACCGCGCCCCCGCTGCGGGAGGCATCAATGCCCAAACCCTCGACGATGCGCGCCTGCGTGTGCCCCAGGTCTTGCGCACGCGCCAGCGGGCAGTGACGGCGGAAGACTTTGAGTTCTTGGCGACCCAGGTGCATGGTGTGGCGCGCGCATGCTGCCTCGCCCCCGCTGCCCAGCCCGACGCACCCGATGCGGTGCAACCCGGACGGGTCTTGGTGCTGCTAGTGCCCCACCTTGACAATGCAAACGGCCAAATTGCACCGGATCAACTGGTACTCTCGTCCGAACTGTTGGGCAGCGTGCAGAATCATCTGAACGCACGCTGTTTAATTGGCGTCCGTCCGGAAGTACGTGCCCCGCAGTACATCTGGATCACGGTGGAAGCGCGCCTGCGCGTGCGCCCAAGCAGCTCTGCCGCGCTGGAGGCAGAGGTCTATCGCCAAGCAGAAAGCATGCTCTACCGCTACCTAAACCCGCTGGTCGGCGGGGCCGACGGCACCGGCTGGATGTTTGGCCGCGACCTGCACGTCTCGGAGATCTTTGCCCTACTGCAACGTGTACCCAATGTAGAATTTGTAGACGAAGTGCAGGTAAGCATCCGCGAACCCGGACGTGCTGCAGGCAGCCAACCAGTTCTCGGGCGTCTTGATGTGCCGGATGGTGCCCTAATCTGTTCGTACCAGCACCGCATTGAGGTGCGGGTATTAACAAATTTGTAGTTATTTTTTTTGTTCGATTTTGGCGGCTTCGCCGCCAAAATCGAACAAAAAAAGAGGGCTTGGGGGCTGCGCCCCCAAGAACCGCCCCCTCCCGGCGGGGGCTTGGGGGCGCAGCCCCCCAAAACCACCCCCTCCCGGCGGGGGCTTGG
>RSAS01000907.1 GCA_003934145.1 Candidatus Viridilinea halotolerans
TCGGCACTCCAACTGTAAAGCTGAAAGGCCGTTTCTGAAACCATGTCTTAGCGCGAAAAAGCCCTGGGCTTGCATTAGGATAGGTTTCCCTTTGGCGCGTAGCCTGTTTTTGATTGCCCCATACTGTTGGTATCCGTTCAGGAGAGAGGCTTTTTTATGTTACCGCGAAGAGAGCGAAGGGAGCGAAGGGAGCGAAGTACGCGAAGATCGGGCATATGGTGGAAAGCCCCCGCCTTTCTTCGCGGTCTTCGCGGTCTTCGCCCCCTTCGCGGTGAAACATAAGAGTATGTTGTCATCATCATCGTAGCGGATCATGCCCCCCTGAACGGATACCAAAAATCTACCACTCATCCAGGTTTACCTTTGCACAATCGGTGTCGATTGCTTGCTGTAACATGGCGAGATCATGGTGTTCGATGGCGCCAGCAAAGACGAGCAGTTCCTTACCTGGAATACCGACTGGCATTGCGGTGAGGGTACGCACAAAGGCTAATACTTCGCGCTGCTGTGCGAGCGCGAGATGGTGTAGCTGTGTGAGGATCTCTTGCTCAAGCGTTGTTAAGGTCATAATAACCTCCCCACGTTGTCTCTACCGTTATCGCGTAGGCTGCTATACGAATAATTGTACCATAGCCGATGAAAGAACGGGTGTACGCGGGAACCAAGTTCCCGCGTACACCCGTTTGCTTTGATGAGCATACGCGGGAACCCGGTTCCCGCATGCTCATCCCCTAACGCAACGGCACTTCCCACCCGTCGCTCGCGGCGGGGGCGCTGCCGGGGGCTGCCGTGAGGCTGATGCTGCTCGCGGCGATGACTGGCCCCAGGATGTTGTTGTAGCTCCCGCCGCTGGCTTCGTGGTTCTCGTAGATGCCGCCATGTTCGCTGGTGAGGCTGATGGCGTCTACGTGGGCGTAGAGGAGCGCACCGGCGGCGATGCTCCCGCTATGGCGGCTGTAGTCGGCGCGGTAGAAGCGATCGCCGATGCGCAGCGTGAGCCGTTCGCCCGCCGCCAGCGGGCGGGTGATGGCCCACGCTAGCCCGTGGTTGCCCACGGCATCCCAACCGTCGTTGACCGCCACTGGCGCACGGGTTGGGTTGATGGCCAGATCGAGCCAGAAGCCGCCGCTGCTCGCTACAGGCCCGAGGTTGGCGATGGTGATGCTCAGGTCGCCATTGCTGCTGGTGATCGCTTCGACGACGAGATCGGGGCGAGCAACCACTACCGGCGCACTCGGTCGCATCACGAGCGGCAGGAAGGCGTGGTAGCGGGTGGGTGGCGCCTCCGGCGCGCTCACGCTCCAACGCCAGGTGGTGGCGACCTCTTCCTGGTTGCCCACCTGATCAAGCGCACGCACGGCGAAGGTGTAGTTGCCCGGGGCGAGGTCGCTCAGGGTTACTGGGCTGCTGCATGGGGCGAAGGGCGCGTCGTTGAGCGCACAGGCGAAGCTGGCGACGCCGCTGCCTGCGCCGTCGTTGGCAGTGAAGACGAAGGTGGCACTCCCGCTGCTGCTCGGATCGCTCGGCCCGCTGCTGATGGTCGTCGTCGGTGCGACGGTGTCCTTGATGACATTCGCAACCGCGCGGCCCGTGTTGCCCGCCGCGTCGCTCTGGCTGGCGTTGATGGTCAGCGCCGCGCTGTCGGCGAGGCTGCTCACATCAAGGGTTACACGGTAGCTCGCGTTGTCGCATGGAGCGGTTCTGTTTAGCGTGCCGATCGCGAGTTCCACCATGCCCGCGTCGCTGCTGCAACTGCCGCTGATGACATAGCTGGCGACCGTGGCGGCGGTGATGGGGGCCGTGCTGCTGATGGTGATGTTGGGCAGCGAGGTGTCAATCAGGATGGTGAAGCTGCCGCTGGCCGACCAGTTGCCCGCGTCGTCGCGCTCCTGCACATGCAGTGTGTGGCTGCCTTCAGCGAGGGGGCTACTCGGCGTGAAGCTGGTGGCGGTCGTCTCGACGAACGCGCCGTCATTCAGTTGGTAGCGGAAGCTGCCGTTGCCGCCGCCCTGCGCTGTCCATGTCCAGGTGGGCGTCAGGTTGCTCGTCGCGGGGGGGCCGCTGACGACGGACGCACTGGGGGGCGTGTTGTCCACGGTGAAGGACGCACTCGGCCCCGCCGCGCTACTCGGATTGCCCGCCGCGTCGAGCGCCGCGCCCGCCGCGATACTGATGGCGAGCGTGCCGTCGCCCGTGAGGCTGCCAATCGTGACGACAAACGCTGGGCCGCTGCCACTGATGGTGACACTCCCCGTCGCCGTGCCGGTCGCATGGAGCGTGACATCGCCCACGGCAAGGCGGTAGCTCGCCGCGCCGTCAACGCTCACCGTGTAGCTCACCGGGCCGCTGTTGCTGAGGGGCAGCGCGGGGGCGCTGATGGTGAGCGTGGGCGCGACGGTGTCTTTAAGCACATCCGCGTTCGCGCTGCCCTCATTGCCCGCCGCGTCCGTCTGGCTGACGCTGATGGTATGGGTGCCATCGGCGAGGTCGCGCAGATCGAGCGTCAGACTGAAGTTGCCCTCATCGCACGCGCCACTGCCATTGGCGCTGCCCAGCGCCACACTGACCGCGCCATCGCCACTGGTGCAGGTGCCGCTGATGGGGTAGCTGGCCGCGTTGGCGGCGTTGATCACCGTGGGTGCGTCGAGCGTGACACTGGGCGCAACCGAATCATAGGTGCGCGTCAACTCCGTCGCCGCGGTGTTGCCATTGCCCGCCGCATCCTGGGCGACGTTGGCGGCAACATTGATCGTGACTTCCCCTTGGTTCGTGGCGGTGACGGTGAAGTTGTAGGTCGCCCCGCTGCCCGTGAAGCCGCTCACGCTGCCGTTGGTGACCGTGACATCAGTCGTGACGAAGTTGCTCACCGCTTTGCTAAAGGTGACCGTCACCGGAATGGTGCTGCTGTTGGTTGGGTTGGGGGCCGGGCTGCTCAGCGTGACCGTGGGCGCAAGCGAGTCATAGGTGCGGCTCAGTGCCGTCGCCGCCGTGTTGCCATTGCCCGCCGCATCGGTGGCGACGTTGGCGGCAACATTGATCGTGACTTCCCCTTGGTTCGTGGCGGTGACGGTGAAGTTGTAGGTCGCCCCGCTGCCCGTGAAGCCGCTCGCGCTGCCGTTGGTGACCGTAACATCACCGGCGACAAAGCCGCTCACATTCTCGCTAAAGGTGGCAGTAATGGGAATGGTGCTGTTGGTTGGGTTGGGCGCGCTGCTGCTCAGGGTAACCGTGGGCGCGACCCGATCCACCGTATAGACCTCACCCGTGAAATTGCCATTGCCCGCACCAGAGCCACCCAGCGGCACCGGCGGGCTGTCGGTGGTGACAATCGTGTCATTATCAACGAGGTTGAGGCCAATCATACCTTCGGCCTCTGCCACTGTCGTTACGCTGACGACCCAGGTGGTAGCGCTGCCCGTCACACTGCTGATCGTCGCCCCGTTCTGCCCATCTGTCGTGGCAAGTACAAAGTCGCCCGCATCCACCCCGCTCACCGGCATATTGAACGCCACCGTAAAAGCGACCGTCGCCGCATTGGTGGGCGAGGCGCTCGCGCGGCTGACGCTGAGGACGGATGGGAAGGGTACCTCATACGGGCCGAGGTCGATCGTGCCACCGACGATGCGTGGGTTGCCATCGAGGTCGGAGAGGCTGCTATTGGCACCATTATCGCCTGCGTTGATCAGCGACGAGGTGAGTTGTAGGCGATAGTTGCCGATAGTGGTGGGGGCTGCCGTCGCCAGGATGGGGTTGACGAAGCGCGGGTTGGTGGTGCCGGGTAGGTTTGTGCCACCGAGGGTTTCGCCTTCGACGAGGGAGTAGCTGTAGGTGGCAGATCCACTGACCTGGCTATTATTGCCCCAGATGATGCTATTGGCGAAACTCGGCGTGCCGCCAGCGTTGTAGACTCCGCCGCCGCCGATCGCCTGATTGCCGCTGAGGGTGACGTTGCTGAAACTCGGCGTGCCGCCATTGTTGTAGACCCCGCCACCGTCGTTGGTCGCCTGATTGCCGCTGATGGTGACGTTGGTGAAAATTGGGCTGCTGTTCCAGTTGTAGACCCCGCCGCCGTTCCAGTTCGCCTGATTGCCGCTGATAGTGACGTTGCTGAAGCTCGGCGTGCCGCCAGAGGAGTTGTATACCCCGCCGCCGCCACTCGCCTGATTGCCGCTGATGGTGACGTTGCTAAAGCTCGGCGTGCCGCCTTGGTTGACGACTCCGCCGCCCTGATTGTCGCTGATGGTGACGTTGCTGAAGCTCGACGTGCCGCCTTGGTTGACGACCCCGCCGCCCTGATTGCCGCTGAGGGTGACATTGGTGAAGCTCGCATTGCTGTTATTGTTAAGAACCCCGCCGCCTAGGTTGGCCTGATTGCCGCTGATCGTGACGTTGCTGAAGCTCGGCGTGCCGCCATTGTTGTAAACCCCGCCGCCGCTATTATTCGCCCGATTGCCGATGACAGTGACGTTGCTGAAGCTCGGCGTGCCGCCAGAGTTGTAAACCCCGCCGCCGCCGCCACTCGCCTGATTGCCGCTGATGGTCAGGTTGCGCAAGGTCGGGCTGACGTTAGGGTTGTAGATCCCGCCGCCAATATTGTTTGGCCAGGCTCCATCTGCATTACCCGCCGTAAGCGTGAAGCCATCGAGCGTCGCGTTATTTGCGCCGGTGACGACGCTGTAGGCGTTGTCACCTCGGTTGCCAAAGTTGGGCGCGTCGTTCTGTTGCAGATCGCCACTGAGGATGGTCAGATTGGCCAGCCAATCGCGCTGCTCAAGGGCCGTCTCGTGGCCCACAAAGCCGCCGTAGACAGCCAAGCCTGCGCGGAGGAGGAAGGTGGCGCTGCGGTCATTGTTGATCTGCCCCGCGCCCTCATCGGGGTAGTAGGTACCGGCTGCGACCCAGATCTCGGCCCCACTACCCGCGAGTAGCAGCGCGGTCTGGAGGTTGCGGAAGGCTTGGTCCCAACTGGTGCCAGTGCCGTCATCATCGGGGCGGCTCTTGTCCACATAGAAGATCGTGCCGGTCAGGACTTGGAATTCATACGGGCCCAAATCAATCGTGCCGTTGGAGACACGCGGGTTGCCGTCGAGATCGGTGCTGGTGCTGTTCGCGGCGTTGTTGCCCACATCGCGCACGGGTGAGGTGGGTAGCAGGCGATAGTTGCCCGTGGTGGTGGGGGCCTCCGTGAACGCAATCGGGTTGACGAAGCGCGGGTTGGTGGTGCCGGGCAGGTTGCCAGTGCCGCCAGGGGTTAGTCCTTGGACGAGGGAGTAGCTGTAGGTGGGAGTGCTAGAGTTATTGAAAACCTGGGAGCTATTCCCCCAGATGATGCTGTTGCTGAAGTTCGGCGTGCCGCCCCAGTTGTAGACCCCGCCGCCTTGGTAGATCGCCCGATTGCCGCTGAGGGTGACGTTGCTGAAGCTCGGCGTGCCGCCATTGTTGAAGACTCCGCCGCCGTCGTTGGTCGCCCGATTGCCGCTGATGGTGATGTTGGCGAAGCTCGCATTGCTGGAACTGTTGAAGACCCCGCCGCCGCCACTCGCCTGATTGCCGCTGATCGTGACGTTGCTGAAGCTCGGCGTGCTGCTATTGTTGTAGACCCCGCCGCCGACACTAGTCGCCCGATTGCCGCTGATGGTCAGGTTGCGCAAGGTCGGGCTGACGTTGTTGTTGTAGATCCCGCCGCCTCTGTCGTTTGGATCACTCCCATTCGCATTGCCGCCGGTAATCGTAAAGCCATTGAGGGTGGCGTTGTTCGCGCCGGTGACGACGTGGTAGGCGTTGTTATCGCGGTTGCCAAAGTTGGGCGTGTCGTTCTGATCCAGATCTCCACTCAGGATAGTCAGGTTGGCCAGCCAATCACGCTGCTCAAGGGTCGTCTCCGTGCCCGCAAAGCCGCCGTAGATCGCCACGCCTGGGCGGAGGAGGAAGGTGGCACTGCGGTCATTGTTGCTCTGCCCCGCGCCCTCATCGGGGTAGTAGGTTCCCGCCGCGACCCAGATCTGCTGGCCGGATGTTGCCACCGCAAGGGCGTCTTGCAGGGTTGGGAAGGCGTTCGCCCAACTCGTGCCATTATTGGCACCACTCGCGCCGGCCTGTACGCGCAAAATCGTCCCCGTAGCGGAGGCTACGGGGACGAAGAGGGCTGCCGCAAAGAGGAGCGCAGTAACGACGACGAAGGTAAGATACCCGCGTAGCGGCACGGCCTGGCGTACCATCTTTTGGTGAGCATGGGCGTGCATGGGATCTCCTTCAACGGGGTTGTAATGTGCATTTTGGTATATAAAACAGATTTATTCTATCAAATAGGATGGGAACGATCAAGGGGGGAGGGGGTAAAGATTCTGGTTAGGATATGCGGGCCGGGCGGCGCAGTGGCCCATCCATATCCCGTCTGCGCGGTGGTAACGACACCACCCGTTGCCCCTGCCACGCATGCGCCGGGTTGGTGAGCCTCGCCGGGAAGGGCGTAGCAGCGGCCACGCCGGGAATCGCTCGGTAGCGAGAAGCCAAGGCCGCTGCTACGCCCTCCCGTTGGCGTCCCGCCCTTCCATCGCGTTGCCATGAGACGATTCACGTCAAGCAACCGCTGCGTGACATGGTCTCTTTCCGCCCCAGGGCGCAGCAGCGGCCTTGCCTTGTTGGGTACCTACACGATCATTGGGGGGCCGCTGCTGCGCCCCTACGATCATCTGGTGGATCCTCCTAAGTACCCCAACAGCCTGTCACCCTGAGCGCAGCGAAGGGTCTCTTCTCGCCGAAGAGAGACCCTTCCCCTTCGCTTCGATCGAGGGCTTCGGCGCGCTCCTGAGAAACAAACGCCTCCGTCATGCTGAGCGCAG